>NZ_JAVRHI010000552.1:0-36719 GCF_034105845.1 Streptomyces sp. CRN 30
CCCGGCGCCGGGCAGCGTCCGGACGGCCCGGCGCGCGCCGGTGTCCCCACCGGCCTCGCCGTGGCCGCCGTGCTGGTGCCGGTCGCCCTCATGCTGCTGCGGACCCTCGCCGAGACCGTGCTGGACGGGTCCGGCGGGCTCGCGGCGGCGCTGGAGTTCGCCGGCGAACCGCTCGTGGCGATGCTCGCGGGTCTGCTCTTCGCGCTCGGGGTGACCCTCGTCCTCGGTGACCGGTCCGGGGAGGAGATCCGCGACTCGCTCACCGGGAGCCTGAAGTCGGTCGCCGCGATCCTGCTCATCATCGGGGGCGGCGGCGCGTTCAAGCAGGTGTTGCAGGACTCGGGGATCGGCGACGCGATCGCCTCCGCCGCCGAGGGCGCACACATCAGCGTCATCCTGCTGGGCTGGCTGATCGCGCTCCTGCTGTCGCTGACGACGGGCTCGGCGACCGTCGGCATCGTCTCGGCCACCGGTATCGTCGCCCCGCTGATCGGTGACTCCGGCGGCCTGGAGGCGTCCCTCCTGGTGATCGCGATCGGTGCCGGTTCGATCGGGCTCAACTACGTCAACCACGCCGGTTTCTGGCTGGTCAAGGAGTCGTTCGGCATGGACCTCGGCCAGGCGGCGAAGACGCAGACCGCCGTGCAGACCCTGGTCAGCGTCCTCGGCCTCGGCATGGCGATGCTGCTGTCGGTGTTCGCTTAGCCCCTCGGCCGGCTCACACCGCGTTGCCCGCGCGCAGCCACGCGACGTAGTCGGCGGCGGCCCGCTCGGTGTCGTACTCGGCCTCGTAGCCGGTGTCCTCCCGCAGCCGGGTGATGTCCAGGACGAGGTGGTCGGTGTCGCCCCCGGCCGGCAGATCGAGCCGCGCGTCGGGGGCGACCTTCCTGAGGGCCGCTATGAGCTGCGCGTTGGTGGTTGCCCGCCCCGAACCGACGTTGTACGTACGGTGGTTGAGCTTGTCGGCGAGCTGGAGCAGGGCGATGGCCCGCCCGGTGTCCTTCACGTAGGTGAGGTCGAGTCCGTCGTCGGCGCGGGCCGGTCCCATGAGTCCGGAGAGGTCGGGTTCGGTCGCGCGGGCGGCGGCGTGGACGAGGGCGGGCGCGGCGAAGAACGGGTCGGAGTGGCCGAGCGGCCCCCAGGTCCCCGAGATGCGGTAGTCGACGATGTCGAGTCCGGCGGTGTCGGCGAGGTACCCGCCGAGCATCTCACCTATCTTCTTGAAGGTGGGGATGGAGACGGCCGCGTGCAGGGAGAGGGGGACGTCCTCGCGCAGGGGGCCGTCGCCCGCGGCGGCGCCGAAGTACACCCCGATCGTGCTCGCGATGCCGAGGCGCCGGACCTCCCAGCGCTGCGCGGCCTCGGCGATGTTCAGCAGGCCGCCGAGGGCCTGCCGGGCGGCCTCGACCGGGGCGTCGGGGACGGGCGGCCAGGGCACGGACCCGGCCAGGTGCACGATGCCGGTGATGTGGTGGCGGTCGCCGACGGCTAGCAGGGCCTCCCGGTCGGTGATGTCCGCCCGCTCCACCGTCACCCGCTCCGGGTCGAGGAAGGAGGGGAGCGGGCGCGGGCGCCGCTGCGTCACGACGCACTCCTCGCCCTGGTCGAGCAGGGCCCGCACGGTGTGGGACCCGATGAAACCGAGCCCTCCGGTGACAAGAATCATGACTTGACCTGACCTCTCCGATGCCGGTTCACGTTCACGCGCTACGCGTGCTCCACGTGCTCACGTGTCTTCACACGCTCTGCCGCACGCGAAAAGCGGAACATTGCTCCGCTTACGATACGGAACACCGTTCCGCTTGGCAAGGAGGACCGGTCGGCACTCTCGCGCGTCCGCGTCCCCTCACCGTGCGGAGGTGTCCGGGTGGAACTCCTGGACGCCGAGCACCCGCAGCAGGTCGAGCCGCTCCCGGGTCTCGGCGTCCGCCGGGGTCAGGACCAGGAGTTGCTGGTTCTGGTCGGGGGTGACCAGCGTCTCGCAGTCCATCACCAGGCAGCCGACCCTCGGGTGCAGCAGGGTCTTGCGGTCGGCACGGCGGACCGCCACCTCGTGCGCGGCCCAGAGCCGGCGGAACTCCCCGCTCGCCGCCCGCAGCCGGTCGACCAGGCCGGTGACCACCGGATCGCCGGACCGCCGGCCGGCCGTCGCACGGAGGTCGGCCACCAGCTGGCGGGAACGGTGCTCCCGCTCCTCGGGCGGCTGGGCGGCGCGCGTCGCCGGGTCGGTGAACCAGCGGTGGACCATGTACCGCCGGTCACCGCCGAAGCCGGTGAGATCACCGGCGAGCAGCACGGCCGCGCGGTTCTGGGCCAGCACCTCCCCCAGGTCGGACAGGACCATCGCCGGGGTGTCGCCGAGCAGGTCGAGCATGCGCACCAGACCGGCGCGGGCCAGCCGGGCCACCCCTTCGGCGGGCGGCGGCCGGTGCCCCGCCAGATGGAACAGGTGCGCGCGCTCGTCCTCGGACAGCCGCAACGCCCTGGCCAGCGCACCGAGGAGCTGGACGGAGGGCTGGCTGCTGCGGCCCTGTTCGAGGCGGACGACGTAGTCCACCGACATGCCGGCGAGCATCGCGACCTCCTCCCGGCGCAGGCCGCTGGTGCGGCGGCGGGGGCCGTCGGTGAGGCCGACGTCGGCCGGGCGGATCGCCCGGCGGCGGCCGCGCAGGAAGTCGGCGAGCTGGTCACGTTCCATGCCCCCATGCTCCCTCGGGTCCCGGACGCCAACCAGGGAGCGGCTCTCCCACGATCGACGCTCCGCTCCCGGAGGCCGCGACCGGGGCGCAGGGTGGAGCCGGAACGATCACCGAACCGCTTGGACAACGAACACCGAACCGCCTGAACAAGGAGCATGCTGTGCAGACGCGAACCCTCGGGACCTCCGGACCGGCCGTCTCCGCGCTCGGCCTGGGCGCGATGGGCATGTCGGGTGCCTACGGCGCCGCCGACCGCGGCGAGTCCCTCGCCACCGTGCACGCCGCGCTGGACGCCGGCGTCACCCTGATCGACACCGGCGACTTCTACGCGATGGGCCACAACGAGCTGCTGCTCGCCGAGGCGCTGCGCGGGCGCGACCGGGACAGTTACGTACTGAGCGTGAAGTTCGGCATGCTGAGCGGCCCGACCCCCGGCCCCGCCGGCCAGGACGGCCGGCCCGAGGCGGTGAAGAACTTCCTCGCCTACTCGCTGACCCGGCTGGGCACCGACCACATCGACGTCTACCGTCCCGCCCGGCTCGACCCGGCGGTGCCGATCGAGGAGACGGTGGGCGCGGTCAAGGAGATGATCGACGCCGGGTACGTGCGCCACCTCGGCCTCTCGGAGGTGGACGCGGCGACGGTCCGCCGGGCGCACGCCGTGCATCCGGTCGCCGACCTGCAGATCGAGTACTCGCTGATCTCGCGCGCGGTGGAGGCGGAGGTGCTGCCGGCCCTGCGGGAACTCGGCATCGGCCTCACCGCGTACGGGGTCCTCGGCCGGGGCCTCATCTCCGGGCACTGGTCGGCGGAGCGTGCCGCCCCCGGGGACCACCGCGTCCACAGCCCGCGCTTCGCGACCGGGAACGTCGAGCACAATCTGGCGCTGGTGGAGGCGCTGCGCCGGGTCGCCGGGGCGAAGGGGTGCACCGTCGCGCAGCTCGCTCTCGCGTGGGTGGCCGCGCAGGGGCGGGACATCGTGCCGCTGGTGGGTGCCCGCACCCGGGCGCGGCTGGCGGAGGCGCTGCCCGCCGCCGGTCTTGAGCTGACGGCGGACGACCTCGCCGCGATCGAGCGGGCGGTGCCGGCGGGGTCGGCGCGCGGCGACCGCTATCCGGCGGCGTTCATGTCCCAGCTCGGTGTGGGCAATTGAGACGCCGGTGCGGGCACCTGACGCCCACGCGGACGCCTCGCCCTCCCGCACTTCCGCACCCTTGACACGGTCACGACGACCGCTTGTATGGTCTAGTCCAACAGAACTCGTCGCTCCGGTTGCGGAGTTGCTCCCCGTCGGGGTCCGAATCCCCGGCCGGACGGCGAGAGCGCGTCACCTTCGCGCCTCCTGGCCCCACCCACGAGAGGCCGTTCCACGACGCCCGCGGTCACCCCACGTACGACCGCGCGCGGCCCGGGGCGGCCGGATGTGAAGGAGTTCCCATGCACGCCAGAAGGAAGACCGCTGCGCTGATCGGCGCCGCCCTCGCCCCCGTCGTCGCCGTCAGCCTCCCCGCCGCCTCGGCCGGCGCGCACGGCTACATCTCCGACCCGGCCAGCCGGCAGGCGCAGTGTGCCGCCGGAACGGTGTCCTGCGGTGACATCACCTACGAGCCGCAGAGCGTCGAGGGCGCCCAGGGCCAGACCAGTTGCAGCGGCGGCAACAGCCGCTTCTCGGAGCTGGACGACGACAGCAAGGGCTGGGCCGTCACGCCGGTGTCGAGGACCACGACGTTCTCGTGGAAGCTCACCGCGCAGCACGCGACCACGACGTGGGAGTACTACGCCGGAGGCCAGAAGATAGCCGAGTTCGACGACGGGGGCGCCAAGCCCGACGCGGTGGTCGACCACCAGGTCGACTTCGGCGGGCTCACGGGGCGGCAGAAGGTGCTCGCCGTGTGGAACGTGGCCGACACCACCAACGCGTTCTACGCCTGCGTCGACGTCGACGTGGCGGGCTGACACACCGGGCGCGGCGGGTCCGGGACAGCTCCCGGACCCGCCGCGCACCGCCGCTGTGCCACCCGCACGGCCCACCCTCTCCCTTCTCTCCGCCTGGAGCCGACCTCGTGCGTTCCCGCAAACTGGCCCTTGCCGCCGCCACCGGCGCCGCCGCCGCGCTGTGCACCCTGACGCTCGCCCCGTCCGCCGCCGCCCAGAAGACCGACACACGGGCCACCGCCGCCGACTTCGTCGTCGGCGAGGCCCAGTTCGACGCGATGTTCCCGAACCGGAACTCCTTCTACACCTACAGCGGTCTCACCGACGCGCTCGGTGCCTACCCCGGGTTCGCCGGCACCGGCAGCGACACCGTGCGGAAGCAGGAGGCCGCCGCCTTCCTCGCCAACGTCAGCCACGAGACCGGCGGCCTGGTGTACGTCGTCGAGCAGAACACCGCCAACTACCCGCACTACTGCGACACCACGCAGTCGTACGGCTGCCCGGCCGGCACCGACAAGTACTACGGGCGCGGCCCTGTCCAGCTCAGCTGGAACTTCAACTACAAGGCCGCGGGCGACGCCCTCGGCATCGACCTGCTCAACAACCCGGACCTGGTGCAGAACGACGCGGCCGTGGCCTGGAAGACCGGCCTGTGGTACTGGAACACCCAGTCCGGGCCCGGCTCGATGACCCCGCACGACGCCATGGTCGACGGTGCCGGGTTCGGGGAGACCATCCGGGCCATCAACGGCACCCTGGAGTGCGACGGCGGCAACCCGGCGCAGGTCCAGAGCCGCATCGACGACTACGAGCGCTTCACCCAGCTCCTCGGTGTCGAACCGGGGGACAACCTCAGCTGCTGACCCGCGGGAACCGGCCGGCCGCCCGCCGCCGCCGGCGGGCGGCCGGCCGGGGATGTCGGCGTCGAGGTGGACCGACGCCGAGGGCCGGGGCTCCCTTGACTGCCCCGCCCGTGCACTGTCACGATCGACGGTATGAAGATGCGACCGGACCTCACGCGGCGACGCCATGTCGACCTCGCGCGTGTCTCCAGCGCCTTCTGTCGCCCCGCGGCCTGACCCTCCGGTCCGCCGCGCCACTCCGCCCTACCGCGCTGCCGTTCCGCGCCCGGTCCGGGGAGCCCGCACGTTCTCGCTCATCGCGTGTCCCGCGTACGGCCGTGGTCCTCCCCGTCCTCCACCACGACCGAAAGAGGGTCCATGTCCACCGTCCTCTCCGTCTCCGGCAGTCCCTCGGCCTCCTCCCGCACCAAGCGTCTGCTGCGCCACCTCGACGGGCAACTCCGCGCGCAGGGCCATAAGGTGATCCCGCTCGACGTCCGCACCGTCCCCGCGGAGGCCCTGCTCGGCGCGGACTTCCGCCACCCCGCCGTCGTCGAGGCCACGGAGCTGTTCGCGCGCGTCGACGGTGTCGTCGTCGGCACCCCCGTGTACAAGGCGTCGTACTCCGGTGTCCTCAAGGCCCTGCTCGACCTGCTCCCGCAGTACGCCCTCACGGGCAAGACCGTGCTGCCGCTGGCCACCGGCGGTTCCACGGCGCACGTCCTCGCCATCGACTACGCGCTGCGTCCGGTCCTCAGCTCCATGGGCGCGGCCCACATCGTGCAGGGCTGGTTCACCCTCGACAAGGACATCACCGTGCACGAGGACGGCACGCTCACGGTGGCGCCGGCCGCGGCCGAGGCCCTCACCCAGGTCGTCGACCAGTTCTCGGCGGCCCTCGGCGGGACCGCCCCGCTGCTGGCCGCGGCGAGCTGAGCCCCGCGTCCGCCCCGCGTCCGCCCCTCCTCCCCCGACAGGAGACCGACTCCGTGTCCCTCACCTTCCACTGGTTCCTGCCCACCAACGGTGACAGCCGGCACGTCGTCGGTGGCGGTCACGGCACGCCGGCCACCGCCTCCGGGCGGGACCGGCCGCCGACGGTGGCCTATCTGAGCCAGATCGCCCGCGCCGCGGAGGACCTGGGGTTCGTCGGCGCGCTCACCCCGACCGGCGCCTGGTGCGAGGACGCGTGGCTGACCACGGCGATGGTCAGCCGGCACACCGAGCGGCTGAAGTTCCTCGTCGCCTTCCGGCCCGGCTTCCTCTCGCCGACGCTCGCCGCGCAGATGGCGGCGACCTTCCAGCGGCAGAGCGGCGGGCGGCTGCTGCTCAACGTCGTCACCGGCGGGGAGAGCCACGAGCAGCGCGCCTACGGCGACTTCCTCGACAAGGACGCCCGCTACCGGCGCACCGGCGAGTTCCTCGGCATCGTCCGCCGGCTGTGGGAGGGCGGGACCGTCGACCTGGCCGGTGAGCACCTGCGGGTCGAGGACGCCAGGCTCGCCCGGGTGCCCGACCCGGTGCCGGACGTGTACTTCGGGGGTTCCTCGCCCGCCGCCGGCGCGGTCGCCGCGCGGTACGCCGACGTCTACCTCACCTGGGGCGAGCCGCCCGCCCAGGTCGCCGAGAAGATCGCGTGGGTCCGGGAACTCGCCGCGGCCGAGGGGCGGACACCGCGGTTCGGCATCCGGCTGCACGTCATCACCCGCGACACCGCGGCGCACGCGTGGGCGGAGGCGGACCGGCTGCTGGCGGGGTTCGACCCGGAGACGGTGCGGTCGGTGCAGGCCGGGCTGGCCCGCAGCGAGTCCGAGGGGCAGCGGCGGATGCTCGCGCTGCACGGGGGCGGCAGCCGGGACGCGCTGGAGATCCACCCCAATCTGTGGGCCGGGATCGGGCTGGTGCGCGGCGGTGCGGGCACCGCGCTGGTCGGCAGCCACGACGAGGTCGCCGAGCGGATCGAGGAGTACGCGGCGCTGGGCATCGAGGAGTTCGTGCTGTCCGGCTATCCGCATCTGGAGGAGGCGTACTGGTTCGGGGAGGGCGTGCTGCCGCGGCTCGCCGCGCGGGGCAGGTGGCGGCATCCGGCGGAGGGCCGGGGAACCGCCCCGGCTCCGGCGCCGTCCTTCGCGGGCTGACACCGCGCCACGGGGCGCGCGTCCGGGCGCGTGTCGGGGCGCGTGTCGGGGCGCGCTCCCGGGAACCGGCCGACTTTGAACACATGCATGACAAAGTATGGACATGTCAAACGGAAGTCTCCTACCGTGACGGCGGAACTGCAGCCACTCCGCTCACGACCGGAGCGCTTTCCGGCACGGTCCGGTCCCCACCCCCGGAGGACCAATGCGCCCATGCCCACCCCGACGTCTGCCTCAGCGGCTGCGCAGACGCGTCGTCCTGCTGCTGACGTCGGGTGTCCTCGCCTCAGGCGTGTACGCCGCCCCGGCCACGCCCGCCGCACCCGCCGACATCCCGCCCCAGGAACCCGGCGTCACCTTGCGCGTGTTCGACGTGCAGACCCCGCTCGACGAGCTGTGCACCCTCAAACCGGGCCAGACCCCCAATCACGACAAGCTGATGCCGACCGTCGACTGGTCCACGGAGGCCGATTTCGGCGGCTTCGCGGACCGCTTCGTCACGGAGGCGTCCGGGTACTTGGACGTCCCCGCCGACGGCAGTTACGTCTTCCGGCTGACCAGCGACGACGGCTCACGGCTGACCGTCGACGACGCCACGGTCATCGACCACGACGGGCTGCACGGCGCGGAGCCCAAGGACGGCACCGTCCACCTCACCGCCGGGGCGCACCCGTTCCGCGTCGACCACTTCGACCGGGACGGCGGCCAGCGGCTGACCCTCTCCTGGCGTCCGCCGGGTGCCGACGGGTTCACCGTCGTGCCCGAGGAGGTGCTGAGCACGGACGCCGGTGTCGTCCGGGTGACGGCGCCGGGCCGCAAGGAGTGCGAGGCGGGCCGCGACACCCCCGGCGACGGCCTGCCGCTGACCGGCGTACGTCCCGACCTGACCCTCACCGACCTGCGCCCCGAAGGGTTCGAGCCACAGGTCAGCGGCATGGACTGGCTGCCCGACGGACGCCTCGCGATCAGCACCTGGGGCGGCACCGACAACGTGGCCGGCGAGGTGTACCTGCTGGACAACGTCACGGGCGCCACCAGCCGCGACAAGGTGACCGTGAAGAAGGTGGCGAGCGGACTGCGGGAGCCGATGGGCATCACCTACGTCGACGGCTCCCTGTACGTCTCGCAGAAGCACGAGCTGACCCGGCTCGTCGACAGTGACGGCGACGACGTCACCGACGCCTACCGTACGGTCGCCACCTGGCCCTACGGCGGCAACTTCCACGAGTTCGCCTTCGGCCTGCTCTACCGCGACGGCTACTTCTACGTGAACCTCTCCGTCGCCATCGACTACGGCGGCGCCACCACCGTCCCGCAGCCCGCGCCGGACCGCGGCGCCACGTACAAGGTGCACAAGAGGACCGGGAAGATCAGCCCGGTCGCCGGCGGGCTGCGCACCCCCAACGGCATCGGCTGGGGACCGGACGGCGCGCTGTTCGCCACCGACAACCAGGGCGGCTGGCTCCCGGCCTCCAAGCTCGTGCAGATCGAGCAGGGCCGGTTCTTCAACCACTACACCGAGCCCGCCGGCCCCTTCGCCGACACCCCCGTCACCCGGCCGGTGGTGTGGTTCCCGCAGAACGAGATCGGCAACTCCCCCTCCACCCCCCTGTACCTGAAGAAGGGCACCTACGCGGGGCAGATGCTGGTGGGTGACGTCACCTACGGCGGACTCCAGCGCGTCGACCTGCAGAAGGTGAAGGGCCAGTACCAGGGTGCCGTCTTCCGCTACACCCAGGGCCTGGAGGCCGGGGTCAACCGCGTCACCCTCGGACCCGACGGCGCCGTCTACGCCGGGGGCCTGGGCGCCGACGGCAACTGGGGCCAGGAGGGCAAGCTCAAGTTCGGACTGCAGAAGCTGACCCCCAACGGCGGCACCGCCTTCGACATCAGGACCATGCGCGCCGTACCGGGCGGCTTCGACCTCACCTACACCCAGCCGCTCTCCGAGGAGACCGCGGCACACCTCGTCGAGGGCTACGAGGCCGAGCAGTGGCGGTACACCCCGACCGCCGACTACGGCGGCCCGAAGATCGCCGAGGAGAAGCTGTCCGTACGCTCGGCGACCCTCGCGAAGGACGGCCGCACCGTCCGGCTCCGCCTCGACGGCCTCAAGGAGGACCGGGTCGTGCACGTGCGCTCCCCGCGGCCGTTCTCCTCGGCCTCCGGCGAGACACTGTGGTCCACCGAGGCCTGGTACACGCTGAACGAACTGCCCGGCAGGGCGCCGGCCCCCGCGACGACGTACGAGGCCGAGGAGGCCGCCCTCACCGGCACCGCCGGGGTCAACACCGACCACACCGGCTACTCCGGCAGCGGCTTCGTCGACCGCTGGGCCACCGAGGGCAAGGCCGCCGCCACCTTCGACGTGACGGTGCCGAAGAAGGGCACCTACGACATCGGGCTCCGCTACTCCAACGGCCCGAACCCGTTCCAGGGCACCAAGTCCCTCTCCCTGTACGCGGACGGCGAGAAGGTCCGGCAGACCCTGCTCCCCTCCACCGGTGACTGGGACACCTGGTCCACCCGCACCGAGCGGCTGTCCCTGCGCGCCGGGCACCACACGATCTCCTACCGCTACGACCCCGGTGACACCGGACATGTGAACCTCGACCTGATCACCGTCCGCCCCGAGGGCGCGCGCGTCACCCTCTTCGACGGCAGCGCCGCCTCGCGGAGCCAGTGGCAGCACACCGACGGACGAACCCCCGCCTGGCCGCTGACCGACGAGGAGTCCATGGAGGTGTGCTGCGGTGACCTGCGCACCAAGGACGCCTACCAGGACTTCGCGATGCACCTGGAGTTCCGGGTGCCGAAGCTGCCGCCCGAGGTGACCGGGCAGGACCGCGGCAACAGCGGTATCTACCTCCAGGACCGCTACGAGCTCCAGATCCTCGACTCCTTCGGCGACACCTCGCCCGCCACGGACGAGGCCGGGGCGCTCTATCAGAAGAAGGCGCCCGACGTGAACGCCGCCACCGCGCCGGAGACCTGGCAGACGTACGACGTCGTCTTCCGCGCGGCCCGCTTCGACGAGAACGGCGAGAAGATCTCCGACGCCCGGGTGACCGTGGTGTGGAACGGCCGGAAGGTCCACGACGACGTGGTCCTCGACGGTCCCACGGCCGGCGGACGGGCGGAGAGCCCGGCGGCCGGCGCGATCCGGCTCCAGGACCACGGGAACACCGTCCGGTTCCGTGACATCCGTGTCCGGGCCCTGAGCTGACACCGTCCGGAGCCGGGCCGGACGGGCGCACCGCCACCCTCCGGCCCGGCTCCGGCATGACGGCCGTCGCGCGCGGGCAGGATGCCCGGATGCGCCGCATCGTGATCATCGACGCCCCGTCCAACCTCGGACTCCGCCCGCCCGCCGAGGGCACGGTGCCCGGATGCTACAAGCTGGCGGGCGCCCTGCGCGAGCAGCGGCTGCTGCGGCGGCTCGGCGCGCACGAGGGCGGGGTGGTGGTGCCGCCCCGCTACGACCGCGGCGGCTGGCGGGAGGGCGACGGCGTCTTCAACGCCGCGGCGATCGCCGCGTACACCCGTAAGCTCGCCGACCGGGTCGAGCACCACGTGCGCGCCGGTGACTTCCCCGTCGTCCTGGGCGGGGACTGCTCCGTCCAGCTCGGCGCCTCGCTCGCCCTGCGCCGCCTCGGACGGTACGGCCTCGCCGTCATCGACGGTTCGGCGGACTTCCGGCACCCGGGCAACTCCGAGCGGGTGGGTGCCGCGGGCGGTGAGGAACTGGCCCTCGGGACCGGCCGCGGCCAGCGGGATCTCACGGACCTCGAAGGGCTGCGGCCCTACCTCAGGGACGAGGACGTCCGGGTGCTCGGCATCCGTGACTACGACAGGGAACGGGCCGAACTCACCGAGCTGGGGATACCCAACCTGACCGTCGGGGAGATCCGGGAACAGGGCCCCGGGGAGACGGGCGACGCGGTGGCGCGCGGCCTGGGGACACCGGCGACCGAGGGTTTCTGGGTCCACCTGGACGCGGACGTGCTGGACCCGTCGGTGATGCCCGCCGTCGACAGCCCGGACCCCGGCGGGCTGCTGCCCGGCGAACTGGTCCCCCTGCTGCGTCCGCTGGTCGGCTCGGAGCGCTGCGTGGGCTTCAACCTCACCGTCTACGACCCCGACCTCGACCCCGACGGCTCCTGCGCGGCGCTCCTCGCCGACCTGCTGGAGGCGGTCTTCGCCCGGCCGGGGATGCGGCTGCGCGTTCCTCGAAGGTGAGTGCGCCCTCCCGCGCGCATTGCGCGCCGCGCGTGGACTCGTTACACGGGTAGAAGTCTTCGACTGACCGTCAACTCAGGCCAAGGGTGCGGTGTGGATCAGTGATGTGCGAGAACGAGCCCCAGTCGCTTTTCGAGCGCCCGATACTGTCCACCGAGGCGTTCGTGGGCAGGGAGCCGGTGGCCAGGGCCCGGGACGTCGCCTACCGCTTCCTGACCGAGGTGCAGGCCGCCCACGGCATTCCGGTCTCCGCCCGGGTCGTCGGCATGGTGCAGCTGGTGGTGAGCGAGCTGGTCACCAACGCCTACAAGTACGCGCCGGGGCCGTGTCTGATGGACCTGGAGGTCCGCGGCGGCGGTGTGGAGATCAGCGTGTGGGACACCGACCCCCGGCTGCCGGTGGTCCGTGCCGCCGACCCCGGCCGGGTGGGCCAGCACGGCCTGGAGATCGTGGCCGCCGTCTGCCGGGTCCTGGAGATACGGCGGGAACCGGTGGGCAAGCGGATCAGGGCCGTGATCACGCTGACCGACGACCCCGACGGCCATCCCGCCGGACGACTGGACTAGCGACCCCCGCCACGAGGGCCGCGGCGCCGGTCGTGTGGCCGTCGGCCGTGTGTTCCGTACCCTGGCGGCATGCGCATGCGCCCCACCTTGAACTGGACCCCCGACGAGGACCTGCCGCCGGGCACCACGGACCCGGAGCCGGTCGCCGAGGCGCTGCGCGCCGGAGGTGTCCTGGTGCTCAGCGGGGCGGGCATCTCCACGGAGTCCGGCATCCCCGACTACCGGGGCGAGGGCGGCAGCCTGAGCCGGCACACCCCGATGACCTACCAGGACTTCACCTCCGACGCGCAGGCCCGGCGCCGGTACTGGGCCCGCAGCCACCTCGGCTGGCGCACCTTCGGCCGGGCCCGGCCCAACGCCGGGCACCGGGCGGTGGCCGCGTTCGGGCGGCACGGGCTGCTCTCGGGTCTCATCACCCAGAACGTCGACGGGCTGCACCAGGCCGCGGGCAGCACGGACGCCGTGGAACTGCACGGGAGCCTGGACCGGGTGGTGTGCCTGTCCTGCGGCACGTTCAGCGACCGCCGTGACCTGGCGCGGCGGCTGGAGGAGGCCAATCCGGAGTTCCGGCCGGTGGCCGCCGGGATCAACCCGGACGGCGACGCCGACCTCACCGACGAGCAGGTCGGGGACTTCCGGGTGCTGCCGTGCACGGTGTGCGGCGGCCTTCTCAAGCCGGACGTGGTCTTCTTCGGCGAGGCCGTGCCGCCGGAGCGGGTCGAGCGGTGCCGCACGCTGGTCCGCGGGGCGGCCTCGCTGCTGGTCCTCGGCTCCTCGCTGACGGTGATGTCCGGGCTGCGGTTCGTGCGGCAGGCGGACCAGGCCGGGCTGCCGGTGCTGATCGTCAACCGGGACCCGACCCGCGGCGACCGGTACGCCGTCACCCGGGTCGCGCTCCCCCTCGGAACGGCCCTGACGACCGTGGCGGGCCGGCTGGGCATCACGCTCGACGACGAGGGGACGCCGCCGCCTCCGGTCTGAGCCGCCCAGGGTCTGAGCCGCCTCCGGTCCGGCCGGCGGGGCGCCCCGCTCGCCACCCCGGGACCGGTCCGGGGTGGCGAGGGGGAAAAGCCGCCCCGGGTCCCCCACGCCCGGAGCGGCTGCCCGGCCTCCAGCATCACCGATGGTGATCGTCCCGGCCTTGTCTTTCCGCGCGGATCTGTTGACTATTCGCGCATTTCCGCGTCCCGCTCCTCCCACCGGGCCCGGCGGTAGTCGCGGGGCGGCATCCCGTAGGTGGCCCGGAAGAGCCGGCTGAAGTGGGCGGCGTCGGTGAACCCCCAGCGGGCGGCGACGGCCTGTACCGGGTCCGTGCTCCCCCGCGGGTCGGCCAGGTCGGCGCGGCACCGCTCCAGCCTGCGGGCCCGCAGCCAGGCGGCCGGTGAGGTGTCGTCCTCGGCGAAGAGCTGCTGCAGGGTCCGCAGGGAGATGTGGTGGGCCTCGGCGATGGTCCGGGGTGTCGTGCCGGGGTCGGCGAGCCGCTGCTCGGCGAACTCGAACACCCGCGTCCGCAGCGCGCGCCGACGGGACTCCGGGGGCAGCGAGCCGTCGGCGTCCAGACAGCGCGCGAGCGCGGACGCCAGGAGATCGAGGGTGACCGAGGCGAGGGTGGGCAGGTCGGCCGGGGTGAACTCGTCGGCACGCGCGTTGAGGTCGGCCAGCCACCGGGTGAACACGCCGGCCATGCCGCGGTGTCCGCCGATGGGGACGGCGAGCAGTCGGCGCACGGTGGACTGCGGCAGGGGCAGCAGTTCGCGGGGGAACTGCACGGTCAGGTGGGCCCAGTCGTCAGAGGAGGCCCGGACGTCACCGTGGTAGGCGCTGCTGCTGTCCAGCAGTACCAGGTCGCCGGGCCCGAGCCGGGTGTCGTGCCGTCCCAGCGAGAGGCGTCCCCGCCCGCCGGGGAGGTAGTTGATCTGGTACATCTCCGGATCGGACTGCCGTACCAGCCTGGGTGTCCGCACCAGCCCCAGATGTGAGTAGGCCAGCGCGGACACGCTCACTTCGCCCAGATCCAGGACCCGCATCCCGGCGCGGAAGTCGTCCTGGTCGTCGCTGCGCAGCCGGTTGCGCATGTGGGAGCGTGCCGTCGTCTCCTCCCACAGCGCGAACCGCTCCTTCGGTTCCACGACCGTCGTACTGAACTCCGTCACCAGCACCGCCGGGGCCCCCCGTCACCGCCTACGTCCCGGGAGTCGAACGTGACACGGGAGGGGCGGTGCCGTCCAGCGGTTACCGGGTCATCATCGGTGGGCGAACCACGCCATGGCCGGCAGCGCACGGTCGTCGTAGCCGAAGAGGGCCTGGTTCTCCCAGCCGTTGCCGGAGGAGGCGTCGGCGGGGTCCCAGCCGTTGCCGGTGACGGCGGTCCAGGTGGCCTCCCAGTAGAAGACACCGAGTCCGCGGCCGTTCGGGACGGCCTCGACGACGCTCGCGATGTCGTTCATCCACCTGGTCTGTCCGGCGGTGGTGGCCGGGTAGCCGGCGACGAGTTCCCCGTCGAGGTCGATGATGTTCTCCTGCCCGTCCTCGCTGTCGAGGCGGAAGGGGTAGGCGGTCTCGGCGACGAAGACGGGCTTGCCGTAGCGGGTCGCGGCGTCGTCCAGCGTGGTCTGGAAGTCGGACAGGGCGCCGTGCCAGTAGCCGTAGTACGACAGGCCGATGGCGTCGAAGCGCACGCTGTTCGCGACGGCCGAGTCGAACCACCAGCGGGTGCCGGACAGGTCGCCGCCCTCGGCGAGGTGCAGCGCGACGGTGGTGGCGGAGCTGACCGCCTTGGCCGCGTCGTAGCCGGAGTTGAGCAGGCCGGCGAGCTGGGTCCAGTTGTCGGTGGAGCCCTCGCTCCACAGCATGCCGCCGTTGATCTCGTTGCCGATCTGGACCATGTCGGCGGTGGTGCCCTGGGCCTTGAGGGCGTTCAGGACGTCGTACGTGTGGTCGTACACGTCCGTCTTCAGCCGGCTGTAGGAGTGGCCGGACCAGGCGGCCGGCTTGTTCTGCTTGCCCGGGTCGGCCCAGGCGTCGGAGTAGTGGAAGTCGACCAGCAGCTTCATCCCCTGGGCCTTGATCCGCTTGGCCAGGGCGAGGACGTGGGCCTTGTCGTTGTAGCCGTCGGCCGGGTTCACCCAGACCTTGAGGCGGGCGTAGTTCATCCCCGCGGACCGCAGCACCGTGAGGGGGTCGGCGGCCGCGCCGGACGAGGTGCGGTAGACGCCGCCCTTGGCCTCGCTCTTGGGGAGGGAGGAGATGTCGGCGCCGTGGACGGTGGTGCCGCCGGTGCCGGGGCCGAAGGTCAGGTCGTCGACGTTGATCCAGTTGCCCGCGTTGGCGTCGCTGCGGACGCTGACGGTGCACTGGCCGGTGGTCACGGTGACCGGTACGACGAGGCGTATCCAGCCGCTCGCCGAGACCGGCAGGTCGGTGCGCTGTTCGGCGCCGCCGCAGTTCTTCAGGGCGAGGTAGGCGGAGTTCTGGCCGCCGCCGGAGCGGACCCAGGCGGTGAGCCGGTAGCTGCCGTTGGTGAGTCCGGTCAGGTACTGGTAGGTCTCCACCGTGTAGGCGGCGGACGCCCAGTGGGTCAGCCGGTAGCTTCCGGCGTGGCCGCCGGCCTCGGTGTACGAGGCGCCGGTCGAGCCGTACTCCGACCAGCCGGCGGGGGTGGCCGCGCCGGCGCCGTCGGTCTCGAAACCCCCGTTGGTGAGGGTGCTCGCCGCCTGGGCGGTGCCCGCGGGCGGCAGGGTGAGCGCGAGTCCCGCGGCGAGCGGGAGCAGGAGGGCTCTCAGGGTGCGTCTGGGATGGAACATCGTCGTTCGTCGTCCCTTCGACATGGGAGGAGAGGGGGAAGGTGCGTTCAGCCGTCGAGCCGGACGACCCGTACGGCTCCCGCGGGGACCTCGATGCGTCCCGCGGCGCTCTCGCCGGTCAGCAGTTCGGTGCCGGACGAGTCCAGGGGCACCTTGACGTCGGTGCCGGTGTGGTTGATCGCGAACAGGTAGCTGCCCGACTCGCCGGTACGGCGGACCACTTCGACGTCGCGCGGCAGGTCGGGACGGGGGGCGAGCCGCGCGTCCTCGGCGGCCTTCGCCAGCACCGCGTCGAGACCGTCGGCGCCGAGCCGCGTCGAGACGTACCAGGCGGTGCCGGAGCCGAGCCGGTGCCGGGTGACAGCGGGGCGGCCGGCGGCCGGGCCGTCCGCGTACGTCCACACGGCCTCGGCGCCGCGCTCCACGACGAACTCCGTCCACACGTCGGCGGCCAGGCCGGTGCCGTCGGGGCCGGTGACCCGTACCGTCTCGCCCGCGAGCAGCGGGGAGAACTCCTCGACGGTGAGACCGAGGACGTCTCGGAGCGCGCCGGGAACGGGGCCCTCGTGGACGGCGTCGTGCTCGTCGACGACGCCGGAGAAGTAGGACACGAGGAGGGTGCCGCCGTTCTCGACATAGGCGGCGAGGTTGCGGCCGGCCGCCTCGGTGGTCAGGTACAGCGCGGGCACCACGACCAGGGGGTAGGCCGACAGGTCGGCCTCGGGGTGGGCGAAGTCGACGGTGAGGTGACGGTCGTAGAGCGCCTCGTAGAAGGTGTCGGCGCGTTCGCGGGCGTCGTGGTCCTCGCTGGGCCGCCAGTCCAGGTCCTGGGCCCACCAGGAGTGCCAGTCCCACAGGACGGCGACGTCGGCGACGGTGCGGGAGCCACGGATCGCACTCAGGTCACCGAGGGAGGCGCCGAGTTCGACCACCTCGCGCCAGACGCGGGTGTCGGTGCCGCCGTGCGGCACCATCGCGGAGTGGAACTTCTCCGCGCCGCGCCGGGACTGCCGCCACTGGAAGAACATCGCGCCCTCGGAGCCGCGGGCGACGTGGGCGAGGGAGTTGCGGGCCATCTGGCCGGGTGTCTTGGCGGGGTTGCGGGGCTGCCAGTTGACGCCCGAGGTGGAGTGCTCCAGGAGCAGCCAGGGAGCGCCGCCCGCCACCGAGCGGGTGAGGTCGGCGGCCATGGCGAGGTTGACGTGGGTGCGGCGGCCGTCGGTGATCAGGTAGTGGTCGTTGGTGACCAGGTCGACCTCGCGGCCCCAGGCCCAGTAGTCGAGGGAGTCGCACTGGCTGAGGGCGGTCATGAAGTTGGTGGTGACGGGGATGCCGGGTGAGAGGCGGTGCAGGATGTCGCGTTCCGCGGTGAAGTTCTCGCGGATGGTGGCGTCGGCGAACCGCTTGTAGTCCAGCGCCTGGGCGGGGTTGCCGACGGTGGGGGTGAGCCGGGGCGGGTTGATGTCGTCGAAGGCGCCGTAGCGCTGGCCCCAGAAGGCCGTGCCCCAGGCTTCGTTGACCGCGTCGACCGTGCCGTACTCGGCGGCCAGCCAGCGGCGGAAGTGGGCGGCGCAGGAGTCGCAGTAGCAGGCGGAGACGGGGACGCCGTACTCGTTGTGGACGTGCCACAGGGCGAGGGCGGGGTGGTCGCCGTAGCGCTCGGCGAGCTTGGTGGTGATGTCCGCGGCGGCGGCGCGGTAGTCGGCGTTGCTGTGGCAGATGGCGCCGCGCGAACCGAACTCGTAGCGGCTGCCGTCGGCGGTGACCGGCAGGGCCTCGGGGTGGGCGCGGAAGAACCAGACCGGCGGGACGACGGTGGGGGTGCCGAGGTCGACCCGGATGCCGTGTTCGTGGAGCAGATCCAGGACCCGGTCGAGCCAGCCGAAGTCGTACGTCCCGGGCGAGGGCTCCAGCAGCGCCCAGGAGAAGATCCCCACGCTCACCATGGTGACGCCGGCCTCCCGCATCAGCCGGACGTCCTCCTGCCAGACGCTCTCCGGCCACTGCTCGGGGTTGTAGTCCCCGCCGAAGGCGAGCCGGGTGAGGCCCTTGGGGGTGGTCTCCGGCATGTAAGTCTCCCGGTCGATCGATCATTTGGGAACGTGCACACACACTTCGTGCGGCGCGAGGCCAACATAACCGCACAGCAACAACCATTGACAAGTGTCCGGGACGTTTCTCTACTGTGAACGCTCACAGACGCATGGCAGGTCCTCGCGACAGGCGGGGGCCCTGGTCAGGGGAGATATCCATGCCGCACACGAAGCACCGTCGCCTCGTGGCTGTCGCCGTCGCCGTCACGCTCGGCGGCACCGCGCTCGCCGCCTGCGGATCGGACGACGACGGCGAGGCCCGGTCGGGTCCGGTCTCGCTCACGTACTGGACCTGGACGCCCGGCATGGACAAGGTCGTCGACCTCTGGAACAAGGGGCCGGGCAAGGAGAAGCAGATCACCGTCACGGTGAAGAAGCAGGCCTCCGGCGACACACTGGTCACCAAGATCCTCACCGCGCACAAGGCCGGCAAGGCGCCCGACCTGGTGCAGGCCGAGTACCAGGCGCTGCCCACCCTGGTCAGCAACGACGCCCTCGCGGACATATCCGGCGAGGTCGACGGCGCGAAGGACAAGTTCGCCGAGGGCGTGTGGCAGCAGACCACGCTCGGCACGGACGCGGTGTACGCGGTGCCGCAGGACATCGGGCCGATGATGTTCTACTACCGCGCGGACCTGTTCGAGAAGTACGGCCTCGACGTCCCCGCCACGTGGGAGGAGTTCGCCGAGACCGCGCGGGCGCTGAAGAAGAAGTCCCCGCAGACGGACCTCACCACGTTCTCCGCCAACGACTCCGGGCTCTTCGCGGGCCTCGCCCAGCAGGCCGGCGCCGAGTGGTGGACCACCGAGGGCGAGAAGTGGAAGGTCGGCATCGACGACGCCGCGACGCGGAAGGTCGCCGAGTTCTGGGGCGGCCTGGTGAAGGAGGGCGCCGTCGACAACCAGCCGATGTACACCCCGGCCTGGAACAAGGCGCTCAACACCGGCAAGCAGATCGCCTGGGTCAGCGCCGTGTGGGCGCCGGGCACGCTGACCACCGCCGCGCCCGACACCGCGGGCAAGTGGGCCATGGCCCCGCTCCCCCAGTGGTCCGAGGGCGAGAACGTCACCGGCAGCTGGGGCGGCTCCTCCACCGGTGTCACCACCGACTCCGGGAACAAGGACGCGGCCGCCGAGTTCGCCGCCTGGCTGAACACCGACGGGGAGGCGCTCAACGCGCTCGCCAAGGAGAGCGGGATCTACCCGGCCTCCACCTCCGCGCAGACCAGCGGCGCGTTCGCCGAGGCGCCGGAGTACTTCTCGAACCAGAAGGACTTCTGGAGCAAGGCCGCCGAGATCGCGGGGACGACCGCGCCGTCCGCCTGGGGACCCAACGTCAACGTCGCCTACACGACCTTCAAGGACGCGTTCGGCGCCGCAGCCAAGAACAAGTCCGACTTCACCGCCGCGCTGAGGACCATGCAGGACGACACCGTCGCCGACATGGAGAAGCAGGGCTTCGAGGTCGCCGAGTGACCAGCACAGCACGCCGGAGGGCAGCCGGGGCCAGGACGGCCCCGTATGCCCACCCGTCTCCCACCACCACCCTCGAACGAGCGCGAAGCGCGCCCTATCTCTTCCTCCTCCCCGCGGCGGTTCTCTTCCTGCTCTTCTTCGCCCTGCCCATCGGGTACGCGGTCTGGCTCAGCCTCCACAAGGTGAAGGTGTCGGGGCTCGGCCTCGGCTCCGGCGCCCGCACGGAGGTCTGGGCCGGGCTGGAGAACTACACCGACGCGCTCACCGACAGCGAGCTGCTGAACGGCGCGCTGCGCGTCGTCGGGTACGGCTGCGTCGTCGTCCCCGTGATGCTGGGCCTCGCCCTGCTGTTCGCGCTGATGCTCGACTCCGAGCGGGTCCGGCTCGCCCCGTTCACCCGCCTCGCGATCTTCCTGCCGTACGCGGTCCCCGGTGTGGTCGCCGCGCTGCTGTGGGGCTTCCTGTACCTCCCGGACGTCAGCCCGTTCTACTACGTGCTCGACGCGCTGGGGCTGCCGCAGCCGGACCTGCTGGACGGCGGGCCGCTCTACCTCGCCCTGTCGAACATCGCGGTGTGGGGCGGCACCGGCTTCAACATGATCGTCATCTACACCTCGCTGCGCTCCATCCCGGCCGAGGTGTACGAGGCGGCGAAGCTGGACGGCGCCACGCCCCTCCAGATCGCGCTGCGGATCAAGATCCCGATGGTGGCGCCCTCGCTGGTGCTGACCTTCTTCTTCTCGATCATCGCCACGCTCCAGGTGTTCAACGAGCCGACCACCCTGAAGCCGCTCACCAACTCCGTCTCCACCACGTGGAGTCCGCTGATGAAGGTGTACCAGGACGCCTTCGGCAACGGTGACGTCTACGCGGCCGCCGCCCAGGCGACCCTCATCGCGCTGGCCACGCTGCTGCTGTCCTTCGGCTTCCTGCGGGCCGCGAACCGTCGTCAGAAGCAGGAGGCGGCCCGATGAGTTCCCTCGCGCTGCGTGAGTCCACACCGGCCGCGGACACCGCCCCCGGCACCGCCCGGGGCCCCCGGCGGCGCCGGCGGATCGCGCTGGTCCCGACCGTGACGCTGCTGCTCGGCGCGGTCTACTGCCTGCTGCCGGTGGCCTGGGTGGTGATCGCGTCGACCAAGTCGGGCAGTGAGCTGTTCTCGACGTTCACCTTCCTGCCGGGCAGCGGGTTCACCGAGAACCTGTCCGACCTCAGCGCCTACCGCGACGGCGTCTACTGGAAGTGGATGGGCAACTCCGCCCTGTACGCCGTGCTCGGCGCGCTGCTCTCGGCGGCCGTGTCGGCGCTGGCCGGATACGCGCTGGCGGTCTACCGCTTCCGCGGCCGGGAGACGCTGTTCAACGTGCTCCTCGCGGGTGTGCTCATGCCGCCGGTGATCCTGGCGATCCCGCAGTACCTGCTGCTGGCCAAGGCCGACCTCACGGACTCCTACCTGGCCGTGCTGCTGCCGCAGATCCTCTCCCCGTACGGCGTCTACCTGGCCCGGATCTACGCCGCCGCGGCGGTCCCCGCGGACGTCGTGGAGGCCGGGCGGATGGACGGCGCGAGCGAGTGGCGGATCTTCACGCGGATCGCGCTGCCGATGATGGTGCCGGGGCTGGTGACGGTCTTCCTCTTCCAGTTCGTGGCGGTCTGGAACAACTTCCTGCTGCCGTACATCATGCTCAGCGACGACGAGAAGTTCCCGATCACCCTCGGCCTGTACACGCTGCTGGAGCAGGGGGCGAACACCCCGGCCCTGTACACGCTGGTGATCACCGGGGCCTTCCTCGCGGTGCTGCCGCTGGTCGCGCTGTTCCTGGTCGTCCAGCGCTTCTGGAGTCTGGACCTGCTGTCCGGGGCCGTAAAGTCATGACCATGAGCAACACGGGGGGCCGGCGCAGACCGCCGACCATTCACGACGTGGCGCGTGAGGCGGGTGTCTCGCGCGGCACCGTCTCACGCGTCCTCAACGGCGGGCACTACGTGAGCCCGACGGCGCAGGAAGCGGTCAACGCCGCGATCCGCAGGACCGGTTACGTCGTGAACCGGCACGCCCGCTCGCTGATCACCGGCCGCTCGGACTCCGTCGGCTTCCTGCTCACGGAGCCGCAGGAGCGGTTCTTCGAGGACCCGAACTTCAACGTGCTGCTGCGCGGCTGCACCCAGGCGCTGGCCGCGCACGACATCCCGCTGCTGCTGATGCTCGCGGGCACGGACGACGAACGGCGGCGCATCACGCGGTACATCACCGCCGGGCACGTGGACGGGGTGCTGCTGGTCTCCAGCCACTCCGGCGACCCCGTCGCGCAGGAGCTGCGCGAGGCGGGGGTGCCGCTGGTGGCCTGCGGGAAGCCGATCGGGCTGGGCTCGAAGGTGAGCTACGTCGCCGCCGACGACCGGGACGGCGCGCGGGAGATGGTCCGGCACCTGCTCTCCCTCGGGCGGCGCCGGATCGGCGTGGTGACCGGCCCGCTGGACACCCCCGGCGGGGTGGAACGCCTCGCCGGTTACAAGGAGGAGCTGGCCCAGGCGGGTGTCGCGGTCGACGAGCGGCTTATCGTGTCCGGTGACTACAGCCGCGCCAGCGGCGAGGCCGGCGCGGAACGGCTGCTCGCGGACGCGCCCGACATGGACGCCGTGTTCGTCGCCTCCGACCTGATGGCGCAGGGGGTGCTCGCGGCGCTGCGGCGGGCCGGGCGGCGCGTTCCCGAGGACGTCGCCGTCGGTGGTTTCGACGACTCCCCCGCCGCGCCGGCGGCGAGCCCTCCGCTGACGACCATCCGGCAGCCGTGGGACCGGATCAGCGCGGAGATGGTGCGGGTGCTGCTCGCCCAGATCGGCGGCGAGGACGCGGCGGCGGTCATCCTGCCGACGGAACTGGTGCGGCGGGAGTCCGCCTGACCGCTTCCCGCCGTCGCCGCTCTGTACGTCACTTACGCAACCCCTAAACTGTTGCCATGGAAACGAGTCCAGTGACGAAGTGGGAAGCGATCGTGCTGCGCGGAGGCCCTGCGGACGGGCTGCGCATGCGGGTGGCGGACCGTCCGTGGGTCATCCAGGTGACGTACCCCTGCGACGGAGTGGAGGCTCGGCCGGACGGGGTGCGCGCGGAGGCGCTGTACATCTACCGGCGCGACACGGGTGTGACGTCCGAGCCGTTGCGCTACGGCTACGACGTCGCGAGCCCTTGACCGGATCGCCTCCGCGCCTCTTCAGGGCCGGGCGGCCTCGTCCTTCGCAGGGGCCGCCGCCCGGTCGCCGTCGGCCTGCATGGCCTTGGCCTCGCTCTTGAGGATGCGCATCGACTTCCCCAGGCCCCGGGCGGCCTCGGGCAGCTTCTTCGAGCCGAACAGCACGATGACGACGATCGCGACGATCAGCAGGTGCCAGGGTTCCAGTCCGTTGCGCAGCATGTGCCCGCTCCTTGTCCGTGCCGGTCGGAGGTGCGCGCCGGGACCGGCCGCACCTTCCGTCATACATGCTAGCTTGCGCAACTGTTGAACCGGCCTCCGGGTCAGTCGGTGCCGACCACCTCCCCGGCCTTCTCCCAGTTGGCGCGGTGCTTCTCCAGGTAGGACCGGGCCTGGTCGCCCGGGGTGGCGCCGCGGGCGAAGGCGAGCATGTTGCCCGCGCCGGTGTTGTAGCCGAGGGCCAGCAGCTCCTCCTCCGTGTAGGGCGCGGACCAGGTGGCGGGGAGTTGCCGTGCGAGGTCGTGCAGGTACCAGGCCGCGGCCTCGATGGCGAGGCCGCGGTCGTCGGGCAGGTCCTCCCACGGCCTGCTCGCGAAGTCGCGGCCCTTTCTGACCTCGTCGTAGGTGGCCCGGTGCATGTTCGCGATGCCGAAGGCGGCGTCCTTCTTGTACTTCTGCCAGGCCTTCTCCAGCGCCGGGTCGTGCGGCTTGTACGCCTCGTTGTAGAGGATCGCCATCAGCAGCCGGGCGCTGACGCCGGTCTCGCGGGCGCGGTCGCGGACCTCGGCGGCTTGGTCGGCGGGGTCGTAGGAGAAGGACGGGGAGGGCGTCGGGGAGGCCGACGGTGAGGGGCCGGACGGCGAAGCGGACGGGGACGATCCCGCCGAGGGGGCCGTGTCGTCCTGCGGGGTGCCGGTCGCGCGCACGACGGCGTACAGCGCCAGGGCGCCGGCCGCCACGGCGATCCACCGCCGGGTCCTCGGTACTCGCGGGTCGGACATGTTCCGCCTTTCTCACGGGGTGTGGGCCGGGTGCCCACCGGCGATCACAGGGCGCGGCGCCGCTCGTAGCGCCGGCGGGCCGCCAGCAGCGCCGCGGCGTAGAGCACGAGGACGGCGCCGAGCAGCGGGTAGTACGGGGCGGGCAGCGCGGTGAGGCCGAGCGGCGGGCCCAGCGGTGACGGCGGCAGGAGCACGCCGACGGCGGCCAGTGCCGCGGCCGACCAGGCGACCGGGCCGGGTCGGCGGCCCGCGGCGCCCTGGCGGCCGACGCGCAGCAGCAGCATGACGAGCGCCTGGGTGAGGAGGTTCTCGGTGAACCAGCCGGAGTGGAACTCCGCCTCGTCGTCCCCGGTTCCCGGCCCGTGCAGGGTGTACGCCAGGACGGCGAAGGTGGCGAGGTCGGCGACCGCGTTGAGCGCGCCGAAGCCGGTGATGAACCGCAGCAGGTCGCGGGAGCGCAGGAGCTGGGGGCGGCGCAGCGCCGACGGGCGCGGCCGTTCCCCGGCGAAGGCGAGCTGGGCCGCGTCGAAGCACAGGTTCTGCGCGAGGACCTGGGCGGGGAGCATCGGCAGGAACGGCAGCAGCAGGCCCGCCACGAGCATCGCGGTGACGTTGCCGAGGTTGGAGGAGAGGGTGACGCGCAGATAGGTGACGATGTTGGCGCCGGAGTGCCGGCCGGCCGCGATGCCGTGCTCCACGGCGGCGAGGTTCTTCTCCGCGAGGACGACGTCGGCGCTCTCCCGGGCGACCGCCACGGCGTCGCGCGGGGCGATCCCGACGTCGGCGGCGCGCAGGGCGGGCAGGTCGTTGACGCCGTCGCCGAGGTAGCCGACGGTGTGGCCGCCGGCGCGCAGGGCGGCGGCGATCCGCGCCTTGTGCCCGGGTCCGCAGCGGGCGACGACGGTCGTACGGCGGGCGAGGTGGCGCAGTTCCTCGTCGCTCAGGGCCTCGACGCGGTCGGCGGTGAGGACGCCGTCGGCGGGGAGGCGGAGCCCGAGGTCGCGGCAGACGCGGGCGGCGGTGCCCGGATGGTCGCCGGTGAGGATCTTGACGGTGACGCCGCGGTCGGCGAGGACACGCAGCGCCTCGGCGGCGGTGGGCGCGAGGGCGTCCTTGAGGGTGACGAAGCCGCGCAGCTCCAGGCCGCGTTCGTCGGCCGGGGTGTACGGGCCGGTGCGGGCGCGGCGTTCGGCGGTGGCGACGGCCAGGACGCGCACCCCGTCACCGGCCAGCCGCGCGGCCGTGGCGAGCAGCGTGTCGCGGTCCTCGTCGTCGAGGGCGCAGCGCCGCAGGACGGCCTCGGCGGCGCCCTTGACGACGAGGGTGTGGGTGCCGAGCCGGCCCGGTGTGCGGACCACGGCGGTCGCGAGGCGCCGCACCGGGTCGAAGGGCAGGGCGGCGATCCCGTCGTACTCGGCGGCGTCGTCCGGGTCGCCCGCCGCGAGGACGGCCTCGTCGAGCGGGTCGGGGGTGGGGAGGTCGGCGAGCTGGAGGGTCCACCAGGCGTTGACGGCGGCCCAGCGCAGCGCCTCGGGGCCGTCGTGTCCGGCCGGGTCCAGGGAGCGGTCGAGGACGGGCCGGTCCTGGGTGAGGGTGCCGGTCTTGTCGAGGCAGAGGACGTCGACGGCGCCGAGGTCGTGCAGGGCGGGCAGCCGCTTGACGATGACGCGGTGGGCGCGGGCCAGCCGGGCGGCGCCGCGGGCGAGGCACAGGGTGACGACGACGGGCAGCATCTCCGGGGTGAGTCCGACGGCCACGGCGACGGCGAACGGGAGCGTCTGAAGGCCCCGGTCGCGCAGCGCGGCGTCGGCCATCAGCACCAGCGGCGGCGTCACCAGCATGAAGCGGACGAGGGTCCAGGAGATGCCCCGCACGGACCGGTCGAAGGCACCGGGCTCCCGGCGGGCGGGCGGACCCCCGTGCGCGGCGGCGAACCGGGTGCGCGCGCCGGTCGCCACGACCACGGCGGTCGCGCTGCCGGAGGCGACGCTGCTCCCCTGGAGGCAGACCTGCGGCGGATCGGAGTCCGGTCCGGCAGGTCCGGTCCGTCCGGTGGGTCCGGTGGGCAGGTCGTCGGCGTGTTTGGGGACGGGTGCGGACTCCCCCGTCAGCGCCGACTGGTGGACGGTGAGGCCGTGCGCGCGCAGCAGCCGTACGTCGGCGGGGACGAGGTCGCCGGGGCCGAGCCGGACGATGTCGCCGGGGACGAGTTCCGCCACCGGGATCTCCCGGGGGTCCGCCGGTCCCGGGTCCTCGCCGCGGCGCAGGACGGCGGCCGTGCCGGGGACCAGTTCGCGCAGGGCCGCCACGGACCGGTCGGCCCGGTGTTCCCCGCAGGCGCGCAGGACGCAGCTCACCACGACGAGGGACAGGATGACCGAGGCGGTGCCCCAGGCGAGGACCGCCGCCGAGACGAGGCCGAGGCAGGCGAGGACCGCCGTGAACGGATCGCGCAGGCTGCGCAGGAAGACCCGCGTCCAGTGGGGGCCGCGCCGCTCCGGCAGGACGTTCGGGCCCCACCGGTCGAGGCGCCGTGCCGCCTCCGTGTCGGTCAGTCCCCGGGGTCCGCTGTCCAGGCCGCGCAGGACTTCCAGGGCGGTCGGCACGGCGGGGCCGGGTCCGGGCACCGCGGCGGGTGCCGCGGTGCCGTCGGGTTCCCGGATCACGGGTTCACTGGCCGCCGGCCCCGCGCAGCCGGCGTACCGGCGCGGCGGCCGGGTGGGAACGTGCGGTCAGCTGGCCGACCATGACGCGGACGACGGTGACGATGTCCGGGTCGTCGACGTAGTAGACCTGGCGCCGGCCCTCGCGGCGGGAGCGGACGAGTCCGGCGAGTTTGAGCTTGGCCAGGTGCTGGCTGACCGCGGGCAGGGCGCCGCCCACCCGGTCGGCGAGGTGGGTGACGTCGCTCTCTCCCTGGGAGAGGGCCCACATGAGGTGCAGCCGGGCGGAGGAGGCGAGCAGGCCGAACGCCGCGGCCGCCTCGTTGAGAACCTCGGCGGACGGGTCCGCGTGGCCCCCGGCGTTCTCGGTCACTGTCCGTCCTCTTCCGTCCTGCCCGCACCACAGCCGACACGGGCTCTTACGGGCACCCAGTGTAGAGGCGGAGGTCACGGCGGCTTCCCCGGTCGGTGCGGTCATGGCTGTGGGGCGGGCGCCGCGGTCAGAGGTGGGCGGCGATGGCGGGCAGCAGGTCCTGGAAGGTGCGGCCGGTGGCGGGTTCGCCGATGGCCTTGAGCTGCCAGCCGCCGTCCGCGCGGTGCAGCTTGGCCATGATCTGCGCGGTGTGCGCGCCGCCGCCGCCGAGGGTGTACCGCGCGAGTTCCTGGCCGGTGGTCTCGTCGACCAGGCGGCAGAAGGCGTTCTCCACCTCGGTGAAGGTCTGGCCGGTGAAGGAGTTGACCGTGAAGACGATGTGGTCGACGTGCGCGGGGACACGGCCCAGGTCGACGAGGACGGTCTCGTCGTCGCCGCCGGCGCCGCTGCCGCCGGTGAGGTTGTCCCCGAGGTGGCGTACGGAGCCGTCGTCGCTGGTGAGGTGCTGGAAGAAGGCGACGTCGGCGAGCCGGCCGCCGGAGAAGAGGAGCGCCGAGGCGTCCAGGTCGATGTCCTTGGGGCCGGTCAGCCGGGCCAGGAAGCCCTTGCGCTGCGCGGCCTGCCAGCCCAGCCCCATGCGGACGGCGGTGAGCGCGGTGCCGTCCGACTTGCTCAGGCTGATCTGCTGTCCCTTACTCAGATTGACCGACACGGGTGTCGTCCCTTTCTGCCGCTGTCTTCGTTCTCGTCGTCGTTGTCGTGGTCTTCGTGGCGTCCGGTGCGCCGGGGTGCCCGGCGGGCAGGTGGTGCCGCAGGTAGGGCAGTACGCCCTTGTCCATGAGTGCCCGCAGCCACTGTTCCCGGGCTCGCTCCGCGGTGAGTCCGCCGCCGCCCGGTGCTCCCTTGCGCCGGTTCAGTACGGTGCGCAGCAGCCGCTGAAGGCCGTAGCAGGCGGTGGCGGCGGCGACGAGGGCGAGCAGCCAGCCGGCGGTGACGAGGGTCGACGCCGGGCCGGCGGCCGTGTCCGCGAGGCGGAGTCCGTAGCCGGTGAGCAGCAGCAGGGCCGCCGCGGCGGCCGACACCAGGGGGACGACCACGGCGAGCGCGTCCCGCAGGGTGCTGCGGACGCCGGGCATCCCGCCGCGGGGCGCGGAGCGCGCGATCCGGGTGGCGGTGCGTGCGGTGAGGTAGACGCGGTACTCCTCGCCGGCGGCGGCCGCGATCTCCTCGGCGTCGTCGAGGGCCTGCCGCAGCAGGCGCGACCCGGTCCGGCCGGTCGGGTCGGTGGTCAGCACCGCGCGGACGTCGCTGTCGTCGAGGGCCTGGCGTACCGCCTCCTCGACGACCGACCGGTCCTCCGGACGGAGCGCCGCCCCGGCCGCCGCCCTGTTCCCTCTGGACCCGAGCACTCCCATGCCCCACCCCTCCCGCCGTCCTGCCGACACCGGTCCGCGCCGCGGACGCAACTGAAATCTACAACACTGTAGAAGTAGAGTGGTCACGACAGCGCGGGCGGGAGGCCGTGGCGGCGCGGAATCACCTGCCCGGTAAGGGCGTTGAGCGGTTCATGACGCACAGACCGGGCCCCCGGCCCCTGTCCGACGAAGCCCTCTCCGCCCTGCTCGGCAAGGAGCGGTTCGGCACGCTCGCCACCGTCAGGCGCAGCGGCCATCCGCATCTGACCACCATGGCGTACCACTGGGACCCCGCGACGCGGACCGTGCGGTTCTCCTCGACGGCGGATCGCGTGAAGGTGGCGCACCTGCGGCGGGACCCCCGCGCGGCGCTGCACGTGCACGGCGGTGACGTGTGGTCCTTCGCCGTCGCCGAGGGCGAGGCCGTGGTGTCCGCGCCCACGCTGTCGCCGGGTGACGCGGTGGGCCGGGAGCTGCTGGAGATCGGCCCCGCCGCCGCGACCGCCGAGGAGGAGCGGGAGCTGCTGGAGCAGTTGGTCGCGGAGCGCCGGGTGGTCGTACGGCTGCGGGTGGAACGGCTGTACGGGACGGCGCTCGACATCGGCGGGGACGAGTGACCGGCGCTCAGCCGGCCCGAGGTCCGGCGTGGGCCTTCGCGTTCTGGGCGGAGGTCAGCGCGCGGACGACGAGGATCGCGAGCACCGCGGCGGCGATGTCGAAGCCGGCCCCGGCCATCAGCGCCCCGGCCGCGTCGTGGATCGCGCCGGCGTCCTCGGCGTCGTCGTACCGGTTCGTCGCGTACCGGTCGAAGACCAGCGACCACACCCACAGCGCCCACCAGGTGTTGAGCAGGGCCCGGTGGCGTACGACACCGCCGTACGGGTCGGGCTGACTGGCCCGCAGCACGTCGAGGGCGATCCCCCGCGGTATCCAGAGGTTGGCGACCGGGATGAACCAGCAGGCGATCGCCCAGCCCGCGGTGCGGCGCGGGACGTCGGGCGCGAAGATCTCGGCGTTCTGGCGGAGGCGGTGGAACCAGATGATGAAGAGGACGGCGGCACCCAGCAGGGCGGCCGTGTAGAGCACGGAGGCACCGGCCATCGCGAGGTCGGCCCGGTCGGCCTCGCTCTCGTCGAAGTCGACCGCGCCGCCCGTGGCGAGGCCGCTCATCAGCGAACGCATGTTCAGCGAGGCGGCGACGATCGCCAGGTCGGCGACGACGACCAGGCCGAGCAGCGCCGTGACGGCGTGCGAGAGCCCGACCGGCGAGCGCAGCACACGGCCGGGAACGGGCAGGGGTACGGGCGCGTACGTCATGAAGGAGAGCCCCCCGGGGCGGCGAGAGCCCGGACGCGGCGCTCCCTCCCCAGGAGCCGCGCGCGAACGGGCGTACGGAAATGATCAGCGTCGGGACCTTATCCCACGTACTGAACGGCCCGTTCCGTATTTTCGGTCCGAGGGCCGGTCAGGCGTCCGGCAGTGACGCCGCGAGGTGTTCCCAGGCCGCGTGCACCTGCTCCCCCACCATGCCGAACTGGGTGAGGACCACGACGCAAGTGCCGTCCTCGTCGTCGAGTTCGAGCGCCGAGGTGGGGCCGTGGGCCGCCGTGGAGCGGACGAGGTGGCAGGCGCGGACGCCCGCGAGGTCGATCTCCACCGAACTCTCCGCGACCGCCGCGAACACCCGGCCGCCGACGGTGCGGTCCGTGACGTGGACCCGGCCGGCGCACGCCTGCATCGCCGCCGGGGCGAACACCGCGACACCGACAGGCAGTCCGACGGAGCAGACGTGGTCGAGTACGGCGGACACGACCTCGGTGTCGATCGCGCGGTGCTCGCCGCCGTAGCGGGCGAAGCCCGCGCGCCGGGCGGCGCCGCCGTCGCCGAGGACCGCGTCGAACTGGGCGAGCTGGTCGCCGTCCTCCCAGGCCGGTACCCCGGGCACCTCCGGCACCCCGGCCGGTGCTCCCGCGTCGACCGTGCGGGCGAGCCCGGCCAGCAGCCGGTCCCCCTCGGAGAGCAGCCGCCCCCGGTGCGCGGTCCGCCCCGCGGTGTCGATCAGGCGCACACCGACACCGCCGCCGTCCCGGTCCCGCTCGACCACGGCCGACGCGATCCCCGCCGGGTCCAGGCGCAGCGCGATCGACCCCGGCCGGACGGCGAAGGCGTCACCGCGCAGGCTCGGGACGGCGTAACCGCCCGCCTGGTCGATCCGCGCGACCGGTCCGCCGGTGACGGCCTGGACGTGCTGGAACAGCGTCAGGCACCGCGCCAGCTCCGGCATCCGCGCGTCGATCAGACGGACACCGCGGTTCCCCCGGGGGCAGCACTCCTCGAAGGCGCAGACGCCGTCGGAGTCCCGCCGGCCGGGACGATGGCCGGGACGATGGTCGGTCATCCTCAGTACACGTCCCGTACGTAGCGCTTGCCGCGGCGCAGGTCCGCGAGGTACTCCGCGGCGTCGTCGGCGCCGCGTCCGCGCTGCTCCGCGATGACGGCGAGCAGCGCCGCCTCCACGTCCTTGGCCATGCGCGAGGCGTCGCCGCAGACGTAGACGTGCGCGCCGTCCTCCAGCCACGCGTACAGCTCGCGGGACCGCTCGCGCATCCGGGTCTGCACATAGACCTTCTCGGCCTGGTCCCGGGAGAAGGCGAGGTCGAGTTCGGTGAGGACGCCGCTCTCGCGGAGCGCGGTCAGCTCCTCCTCGTACACGAAGTCGGTCGCGCGGTGCTGGTCGCCGAAGAACAGCCAGTTGCGCCCGGAGGCGCCGCGCGCGGCGCGCTCGTGCAGGAACCCGCGGAACGGGGCGATGCCCGTACCGGGACCGATCATGATGATCGGGGTGGCGTCGTCCGCGGGGACGCGGAAGGAGGCGTTCGGCTGGAGGTACACGCCGACGGTTCCCTCCTCGCCGGTGCGGTCCGCGAGGAAGGTCGACGCGACGCCCTCGTGGGCCCGCTCCCCGGTGCCGTACCGGACGGAGGCGACGGTGAGGTGGACGCTGCCCTCGTGGGCGAGCGGGCTCGACGAGATCGAGTACTGGCGGGCCTGCAACGGACGCAGCAGCGGCAGGAGTTCCGCGACGCCCGGCGCGGCGGGCCCGGCGTCGCGGAGCAGGTCGAGGACGTCCCGGCCCCACAGGAAGGAGTCCAGGTCGGAGCGGTCGCCGTGGGCGACGACCGAGGCCAGCTCGCTGGTGGGCGCGCGCTGCACGAGGTCGGCGACGAGTTCCTTGGAGGGGGTGCGGATCTCGCGTCCGGTGCGCAGCACCTCGGCGAGCGGCTGCCCGTCGACGTCCTCGTCGCCGCTCGCGCCGAGGTGCTCCAGGAGGGCACCGACGAGGGTGTCGCCGTTGACCGGGACGACGGCGAGGGCGTCACCCGCCTCGTAGGTGATGCCGCTGTCACCGAGGTCGAGTTCGTAGTGGCGGATCTCCTTGGCGCTGCCCGGCGAGGACAGCACCCGGTTCACGGCGAGGCGGGAGCGGTAGGGGGTGCGCTTGTTCCAGGGGGAACGGGTGCGGGCGGGCGCCGCGGCCGTGGAGGCGTTCACCTCCGTCGCCCCGGCCGCGCCCGTCTCCGCGGCGACCAGGTCGAGGACGGTCGCCGTCCACTGCGCGGCGGGCTCCTCGAACTCGACGTCGCAGTCGACGCGGTCGTGCAGGCGGGTCGCGCCGAGCTGCTCCAGGCGGGTGTCGATGAGCTTCGCCGCCTGGCAGAAGTCGTCGTAGCCCTGGTCGCCCAGGCCGAGGACGCCGTAGCGCAGGCCCTCCAGGCGCGGAGCGGTGCCGGCCTGGAGCGCCTCCCAGAAGAGCCCGGCGTTGTCGGGCATCTCGCCCTCGCCGTAGGTGGAGGTGACGAGGAGGACGTACGACATGGCGGCGAGCCGCTCGGGGGTGACGTCGTCGAGCGCGGTCGCGGTGGCGCCGAGGCCGCGGGCGCGGGCGCCGCTGACCAGCTCACCGGCGAGGATCTCGGCGTTGCCGGTCTGCGTGCCGAACAGCACGTCGACGGTGACCGAGGGCGCGGCGGCGCTCGCGCCGTCCCGGCGTCCGGCTGCCGCGATGCCGGCGAGGAACCCGGCGAGCCAGGACTCCTGCTGGGCGGAGAACGGCGCGTCGGCCGGGATGAGCTGTCCGGTCGGGGGCATGAGGGTCACGCGGTCACCGCCTCGGTGGGGGCCTGCGGGGCACGGCGGGCTGCGATGTCCTCCAGCGCGGCGTTGGCCAGCAGTTCGTCGAACCGGGCGGCACGCACGCGCCCGGCGTTCTTGGCGTTCTGGTGGAGGATCCAGCCGTAGGTGCCGGGTGCGTCCACGCTGAGGTTGTTGCGCTGCTTCAGGGCGCGCTTGTAGTCGTCGAGGCGCTTGATCGCGATGAGTGTCGCCAGTTCCTCGTCGCCGAACCGCTCCAGCGTGGAGCGCAGGTACTTCACCACGCGCTGCTTGACGAAGAAGTCCTCGGTGAGCACGAGGTTGCGGACGGCCTCGGCGACCCTCGGGTCGTCCGGGCCGGTCGCCCCGGGCACCCGCTGGAGCGCGAGGTCCTGGGCGGCGCCGAGCACCGTGTACGAGGACAGCAGCGAGAACATGTCGTCGCTGCCCTGGTCGCCGAAGGCCGGGGCCCGGCCGTCGAGCACGGTGCGGCGGTCGCGGTAGTCGACCTTGAACGCGCGGAGCTTGTCGGTGGCGATCGACCCGGCGAGTTCGTCGAGGAGCCGGGTGCGGGTGGACGCGGCGAGGATCTCCCCGGCGTCCTGGTACAGCAGCAGCGCGCGCGGCATTCCGCAGTACACGTGCTCCCGCTCGCTCGCCCAGTCCTCCAGGAGCCGGGTGGCCAGCGGCGAGCCGGTGGCCTCCGCGTGCCACTGGAGCAGCAGCCGCACGGCCTGCTCGTGGAAGGCGCCGTGCCCGGTGTCGGTCACCGGGAAGACCAGCAGCGAGTCGGCGCTGACCCGGTCGCGGACCTCGCCCGTCGGGTCGTACTGGTACAGGAACCCGCCGCTCATGCCGTTGCCGAGGCCCTTGCCGAAGCCGCCGAGGTTGAGGACGGTGCCGCCGGTCATGTACTCGCAGCCGAAGTCGCCGAGGCCCTCGACGACCGCCGTCGCGCCGGAGTTGCGCACGGCGAACCGGTCGCCGGCCTCGCCCTGCACGAAGGTCCGGCCGCCGGTCGCGCCGAACAGCGCGAAGTTGCCGATGAGCACGTTCCCGCCGCGTTCGGCGCTGCCGCCGCCCGGGGCGCGGACGACGATCCGGCCGCCGCTCTGGCTCTTGCCGACACCGTCGTTGGCGGTGCCGGTGTGCTCCAGGGTGATGCCGTCGTTGCAGAACACGCCGTAGGACTGTCCGGCGGAGCCGGTGGTGCGGACCCGGACGGCGCCGTCGACGAGGCGGCGCCGGCCGCGGTCGTCGGTGACGACGCCGGGGACGTCGGGCACGTCGCCGGTGTGGTTGAGGAGCCGCTCCACGTCGATGGAGAGCTGTCCGCCGACCGACTTGTCGCTGTTGGCGAGGCGGACGCCGTCGACGAGCAGGGACGGCTCGCGCCGGTCGAGGAGCGCGTCCCGCACCCGGTCGATCAGGGCGTCGTCGGTGGTGAAGTCCTTCTCCAAGTACTCCGGGTCCTCGACGGTCTTCTCCGGCACGCGCGCCAGGAGGCGGCGCACGTCGAGGCGGCCGACGCTCGCCGGGTGGTCCAGGAGCTGGAGCAGGTCGGTGCGGCCGCGGGCCTCGCCGAGGGAGCGCAGGCCGAGCCGGGCGAGGATCTGCCGGACGTCGTGCGCGATGTTGAGCAGGTACTGCGCGAGCGCCCGCGGGTCGCCCTCGAACGCCTCGGGGTTGGTGGTGAGCCCGGCGGGACACTTGACGTTGCAGTTCTTCGCCATGACGCAGCCGAGCATCATCAGCGCGGTCGTGCCGAACTCGAAACTGTCGGCGCCGAGCAGCGCGGAGGTGACGACGTCGCCGCCGGTCTGGTGGGCGCCGGAGCAGCGCAGCACGACCTTCTGCCGCAGTCCGTTGGCGAGGAGCGCCTGGTGCACCTCGGCGACGCCGATCTCCGCGGAGCGTCCGGCGTACTTGAGGCTGGTGACGGCGGCGGCGCCGGTGCCGCCGGTGTTCCCGGCGACGTTGATGACGTCCGCGCCGGCCTTGGCGACGCCGACCGCGATGGTGCCGATGCCCTCGGAGGAGACCAGCTTGACGATGACGCGTACGCGGGCCGCCTTGCAGTCGTGGATGAGCTGCGCGAGGTCCTCGATGGAGTACGTGTCGTGGTGCGGCGGCGGGGAGATCAGCTCGATGCCGGGGGTGCCGCCGCGGGCGGCGGCGATGTCGACGGTGACCTTCGGGGCGGGCAGCTGGCCGCCCTCGCCGGGCTTGGCGCCCTGGCCGATCTTGATCTCCAGCTCTTCGAGCATGGGGTCAGCGAGGTAGCCCGCCCAGATGCCGAACCGGCCGGAGGCGAACTGCTTGATGCGGGAGCCGCGGACGGTGCCGTACCGGGTGTGGTGCTCGCCGCCCTCGCCGCTGTTGGACATCGCGCCGACCATGTTGGTGCCGTGCGCGACGGCCTCGTGCGCGGTGGCCACGAGCGCGCCGTGGCTCATGGCGCCGGAGGCGAGGGTGCGGGTGATCTCGTGCGCGGGCTGCACCTCCTCCAGGGCGACGCTGTCGGGGGCGCTGTCGAGGAGGCCGAGGAGCCGCGCGGTGGCGCCGGTGGCCCGGACGGTGACGGCGTCGGCGCTCACGTCGAGGGTCTCGGCGCCGCCCAGCCGGGCGAGCCCGTCGCCGAGGGCGGCGTGCCGCTCGGCGCCGTCGTGGCCCGGGGAGGTGAGGGACAGCCGGACGGTGTCCTCGCCGGTCCGGACAACGCTCACGCCGCGGACGGTGACGCTCGCGTTGCCGTCGGTGGAGAACCGGCCCAGTTCACGGGCGAAGTCCTCGGCCGTGCGCAGCCCGGTGACGTCGGCGGGCAGCGCGAGGACGTCGCGGAGCGCGGAGGGGCGCCGGGAGCGCTCCTCGTGGGTGGTCCGCTGGAAGTCGCGGTAGCCGGGCGTGATGCGGAACGCGTCGATCTCGGCTTCGCTCAGCGCGTCGTACCCGGTGTTGCGGTAGGCGGCGTCGGTGATGCCGAACGCGTCGTCGAGCTGGCCGAGGGTGAGCAGGCGCAGCGCGTCGGAGTCGTCCTTGCGGCCGAACTCCGGGCGCTCCTCGGTCATGCCGCCGAAGCCGCGCACGGCGTTGACGCCGAAGGAGTGCCCGGCGCCGTCGGAGCGCTCCTTGAAGAGCCCGAGCAGCGGGACCTGCTGTTCGGTGTCGACGGCGCGGGCCCGCTCGTGCCAGTCGGTCGCGGCCTGCGCGATACGGGCGAAGCCCACGCCGCCGACCGGGGCCTCCATGTACGGGAAGGTCCGGGCGAAGACGTCGTCGTCGGTGTCGAGGTAGTTCGGTTCGAAGAACGCGCCGCCGATGTAGCTCTCGGCGGTGCACAGGCCGACCCGGCCCATGGTCTTGGCGAGGGACTTCTCGGCGGCCTTGCGGAACTTCTTCAGGGCGAGGTCGGTCTCGGTCATCTCGCCCGCGGGCGCCGGGGCGCTCGGGTACTTCTCCTCGGCGCGCAGCCGTGCGCTGAGGCTGTAGACGGCGGAGGCGCCGAAGCCGAGCGCGGTGGCGACATGGTGCGAGGAGGGCAGCTGGCCGCTCTCGGCGACGATCGAGACGCGCAGCCGCAGGCCGGTCTCGATGAGGCGCTGGTTGACCGCGGCGACGGCGAGGATCACCGGCAGCGGCGCGTGCGTCGAGGAGATCGCGCGGTCGGTGAGGAGCGCGATGCCGCCCCGCTCGGTGGCGAACCGCTCGACGTCGTCGCAGAGCCGGGTCAGGGCGGTGCGCAGGGCGTCGGCGTTGGCGGTGGTGTCGCCGGTGACCGGCTCGTACAGCATCGCGAAGCGTTCCAGCGGAACGATGCGCTGGTCGCGCAGCCGGACCATGTCGAGGTGGCCGAGGACCGGCGAGGAGACGACGAGCTGGCGGCCGGCCGTGGTGCCGGTGCCGTCGGGCTTGGGGCCGAGCGCGACGCGCATGCTCATGCCGTCGGCCTCGCGGATGCTGTCCAGCGGCGGGTTGGTGACCTGGGCGAAACGCTGCGAGAAGTACTTCGCCATGCCGCCCTCGGTGTCGCTGAGCGCGTTGATGGCGTTGCCGTAGCCCATCGCGGAGATCCGCTCCGACCCGTCGGCGAGCATCGGGTCGAGCATGAACCGGAAGCTCTCCTGGTTCAGC
>NZ_JAVRHI010000553.1:0-13658 GCF_034105845.1 Streptomyces sp. CRN 30
CGTACCAGTCACCGGTACGGCGTCGCTGGCGCTGTAGTGGTTGCTGCCGTTGTAGAAGATCTCCACGCCATGGGCTCCCGTGCCGGCCTGGGGCCCGTGGTGGGAGACCACAGCGTTCCGTCCGCCGGTGAGGGTGCGGGCAAGGCTGAAGGGTACGCCCAGCGCGTGGGCCGTCAGCGGCAGGAACGCCTCACCGTAGGGAGTCGCCCAGTTATCGCCCCAGTTCTCGACCGCGTCCAGCAGCTCCTGGTACTCGTCCGGCGTCATCGGCGCGGTGCTGGTCGGGTACGCCTCCTGCAGCCGCTCCCGCAACTGCGCGTCCGTGAGCCCGCTCAGGGCCGCCTGGTCACCGAGCCCGTGCCAGCGCGCCAGCCGCAGCAGCTCCTCACGCGTCGTGTCTGGATCGTTCAGCTCGTCCGCGAACTCCTGGATCGTGGACTGCCGCAGCTGACCGGTGACCTCGTGCGGTACCGCACGAGCCGGCGCGGCCTGCCGCAGATAGGCCGCCACGTGCTCACGCAGGGCCGCGACCGCCGCCTCGGCCCGGGGCTGCGAGGGCAGCGTGCCGGTCTCCGAGTGGTGCTGGGCCCGGCGCGCGAGGTCCGCGCGGACCTGCGCGGTGTCCGAGAGCCAGCGGAAGGCTTCCGGGTGGGTCGTCGCCAGGTTGGGGACGGCGTCCCGGACCTGGCGCGGGGCGCTGCCGAGGACGGAGAACAGCAGGCACTCGCCGTTGGCGACGGTCCGCAGGGGGCGCCCGGCGGCCGGGGGCGCGGCGGTGTTGGTGCCGGTGGTCGGGCCGGTGTTGGTGGTCGGGGCGGACGTGGCCTTCTTCTTGCCCTTCGCATCCTGCTTCGGCTGCTGCGGAGCCTGCTTCGGCTTCGCCTCGACCGCCGGGGCTTCCTTCGGCCCCGTCACCGCGCCCGCCCGCGAAGCCGGGTTCGCCCCCGGCCTGCGCGGCGGAGCGGACGCCAGCGACGACAGCGGGACGCTGACCAGGCCCTCGTCGGTGTTCTGCCGACGGTTGCCCACGGCCTGGGCGAGACCCGGCAGCCGCCGTTCGGCGTCGGTCTGGACGGCGGCCTGCGCGGACTGCTCCTTGAGCGCCTCGACCACGGCCCGGTTGAGGTCACGCAGGCGCGTGCGCCGGTCGTCGTGGTGCTCGGTGGCCTCCTCCAGGCGCTCGTCGGCCTCCTCCAGCTCGGTCTCGGCGTCCTCGGCGGCGGTCTCGGCGTCGGCCAGGGCCTTCTCGAGCGCCGGGAGCCTGCCCGCGGCGGCCTGGGCCGCGGTCCGGGCCGTGTCGAGCTCGGTCTGCAGCCGCTGCTGTTCGGCGCGGAGGTCGTCGAGGCGCTCGTTGGCGGCGTCCAGTCTGGCGTGCGCCCTGGCCGAGCGTTCCTGGGCCTCGCGGATCCGGGCTTCCGGGACGGTGCCCTGCTCCTGGCTCGCGAGGTGGTCCAGGAGGGCGTCCGCGGCCTTGATGTCGCCGGTCGCGGCGGCGGCGAGCCTGTTCGCCTCGCTGATCCGGCCGGGTACGGCGAGGAGGGCCTCGTGGAGCCGGCCGGCCTCCTCCTGCCGGGAGTCGCGTTCCGACCTGACGGCGTCCCGCCGCGACCGGGCCGTGGTGACGGCGTTCTCGGCGCGGGTCAGCGCGGCCGTGGCCGCCTGCTGCCCGGTCTCCGCCTCGGCCAAGCCCTGTCGGGCGGCGGTGAACGCGGTGCGGGCCTCGGCCTGCGGTCCGCGCAGGCCGCTCTCCCGCTGCCGGGCCGCCTCCTGCGCGGCGAGGGCGTCGGCGTGGGCGGTGATGCGGCCGACGAGCTCGGTCCACGCCTCGCGGGCGCCCGCGTCCGAGTCCGCGTCGGTGCTGTGCGGTGTGCCGTCCGCGGTGAACCGCCAGTGCCGCAGCCCCTCGTCCGTACGCAGCACCAGTTCGACGGGCCGTTCGGCGAGGGCGGCGGTGTGCGAGGCCGCGTACAGGGCGCGGGCGAGCAGGGCACCGTCCGGATCCGGGCCGATGGCCAGCCAGAGCTGCGCGGCGGGGTCGTTCGGGTCCAGGGCGCCGGCCAGTGCCCGCGGCAGGTCGCCGAGGGGGTGGGTGGTCCAGTCGCGCAGGTCGGCCTCGGGCTGGGTGGCGAGCATGGACCGCAGGTCGTACACCTGCGGATCCGTACGGGCGTCGGTGATGCCGTAACCGAGTACGTCCCGTTCGGTCAGGCGCAGTTCGGCGCTGCCGCTCACGTACAGCGTGCCGTACGGGCCGTTGACGGTGATCACGACGTCGGTCATCGTCTCGTAGCTGCGCGTGCCACGCCCGTCGGCGGGCTGCGCGGTACCGCCGGTCTTGAACCACTCGCGGCGGGTTCCCGTGACGGCGGACCCCTGGCCCTGGGTGACCGGCTGGCGGGAGACCAGCGGCACCCCCGTGCCGAGGATCTGGTTCCTGTCCGCCTCGAAGGCCAACTGGACGGCGGCGGCGGACGTGGCGCCGGCGACGAGCGAGGTGGTCGCGGAGAGCGTGGGCAGCCGCAGCCGGTCCAGGGCGACGTCGCCGGCGTCGGTGATGCGGCGCGGGTTGCGCAGCTCGATGTGGAGGCTGGGCGCCGCGTCGGGCTCCAGCGCCCCGGGGTACGCGCCCGGCAGGCTCTCGGTGACCCCGGCGGCGCGGGGCAGGTCGAGCCCGATGGTGCCGGCCTGGATGAGCTCGCCGATGCGGACGGCGGCGCCCTCCGCGGAACCGGACGTCGAGGTCGCCTGCCACTGGGCGGCCAGCCGGGGCGAGACGGTGCGCAGCGCCTGCGCGAGTTCGGCGTACCCGTTGAAGTGGAACACCGGGGTGGGGCCGGTCGGCACGATCCGCTGGCCGTCGGCGATGTGCGGCTGGGTATGGGTGGGCGGCGTCGACACGGGGTGCACGGCCGAGACGGCGGGCTGGACGGGCCGCGCCGGGGCCGGCGGGTCGGCGGCCTCGCTGCCGGTGAAGCGCATCGTGACCCGGGCGGGCACCGTCGCCGTGGCGGCGGGACGGCCGTGCAGCATGCGGTCGAGCCAGGTGGTGAAGGTGACGTCCTCGTCGTAGTAGGCGAGGACGCCGGCCTCGATGATGCCGCCGGGCAGGTCGAGGGGCCAGTCGGCGACGAGCTCGGAGCGGACCGTGGCGGTGTACTCGTAGGCCACGTCGAAGTCGGCCGCGTTGTCGGTCCGCATCCAGAAGCGGTCCTCGGCCGAGGTGGTGTTCTTCGCCGTGTCGGTACGGGTGCTGGTGAAGGCCCCGAGGGGTCCGGTGCGGTCGGTACGGGTGTCGTCGGCGGGGCTGATGTAGCGGGTCGTCGGGTTGAAGGCGCCCGCGTGCTGGCGCGTGTGCGCGACCGCGCTGGAGGTGTTGGCCGGGGCGTGCACGTGGACCTGTTCCTGTCCGGTGCCGCTGCCCGCGGGCCTGCCGCGCACGGTGCGCAACCCGGCGGTGTCCTGGACGGGGCGGGCGTCGAGGGTGACCTCGACCAGCCGGGCGCCGCCCTTGGTGACGTGCCGGAAGTGGAAGCGCTGGACACCGTCGGGGCCACGCCCCGGCAGGGCGCGCAGCGCGGTGGGCGTGGTCAGGTCGGCGATCCGCGCCATGACGCCGGGCAGGTAGGAGGCGTGACCCGGCTGGGTGGAGCCGGGTGCCTCGCGTTCGACCAGGGCGGTCAGTTCGGCGCGCAGCCGGTCGCGCCGCAGGGCTCCCTCGTCGCTGAGCTGCTTGACCGACGTGATGCCCGCGAGGCCGGGTTCGCGGGTACGGGCGAAACGGTCCGGCAGGGGCAGTGTCGCCTCGGGCCGGGCGGGCACGGAGAGGTCGTCGAGGTCGGAGAACCACTCGGCGTCACGGGCCAGCTGGGCGTCGCTCATCAGGAACTGGGCACCGTGCGGCAGGTCCACGGCGACGGTGACGGGATCGGACCCGGTCAGCCCCAGCGTGTTGCCCACCAGGTTGCGGCGGCCGTGCCGGACGGTGAGGAGGAGGGTGGAGCCGCCGCGGATACGGTGCAGCGTGCCGCTCTCCGTCGGGGTACGGGTCACTCCGGTGCTGGAGCCGAGCGTGTGCGTCTCGTCGGTACGGCGGGAGTACGCGTACCGCGCGGACGGGTTGAACGCGGCCGCCGGAGTCGACGCGGGCTCGCCCTCGGGCACCGTGGGAGGAAGCTGCCGCGAGGTGCCGCTGAGGGCGCCCTGATGGCTCGAGCTGGACGCCACCTGCTGCTGGGCGGTGTCCGTGGCACCGATGTCGGTCTCCAGGTACTGCTTGGCGCTGTGCAGGTGCTCGGCGTGGTGCAGGTAGCCCTGGATCTCGACGGAGAACTCGTGGTCGGCGCCTACGCCGGGCAGGGTGAGGCCCTCGACGACGTACCCGCCCTTGAAGATCTGGTGGCCGCGGCCGACCAGGTTGGCGGGGCTGAGGGCGCTGCGCAGGGCCTCCGTGAACAGGGCGCTCTGGTCGACGGCGGCGGAGGCGTCGGGGCCGGTGACGGCGCCGGACAGGTGGCCGCCCGCCTTGGCGACGCTCTCGGGGACGCGCTCGGTGACGGCCTGCTTGAACGTGTCGAACAGGCCCTGGTCCGGGTGGCCGGGGTAGGTGTTGGTGACGATCTGCCCGAACGCGTCGAGCAGCGCCCCGGTCCCGCGCACCACGTCCATGACGGCGTCGTCGGGCAGCCGCACGACGCCGTCGACGGGCTTGCCGTCCGGGCCGGTGAGGGCCAGCCGCGCGCGGTCGGCGGCGTTGACCGCCCGCACCCGGTGGGAGGGCACCGTCTGCCGTTCCGTACCGACCTCGACGGTGCGGTGCTGCGGGACGGCGAGTGTGAGGTGCCCGCCGACGGTGCGGGGCGGCGGGGCGGCGGGTTCGGCCGGACGCTCGACGTCGGCGGGTTCGGCGGGCGCCGCGTCGGGGTCGGAGGCCGGGTCGGCGAAGCGTACGGCGGGGTCGGCGCCCGGGCCCTCGTACAGGTCGAGGGCGAACCGCGCGGGCACGTCGAAGACCTCGGTGGGCTGCCCGCTGCCGATGAAGAACTGGTCCTGGTTGACCCCGGAGCCGACCGTCGCCGTGTGCGCGGTCTGCCGGGCGTAGGTGTAGTCGCCGGTGCCGCCCAGGAGCCACGGGTTGTCGGTGCCCAGCGGGCCGGAGGGGCCGCCGCCGAAGCCGACCTGCCAGCCGTACGCGTACCCGCCGGCCTCGGTGCCGCCGACGGAGAACGAGGAGATGCCCATGACCTGGACGTCCGGCAGGGTCCGGCGGTGCCGGGAGCCGGTGGCGGGGCCCGTCCCGGTGCCACGAGGCGCCGAGAACGCGGACAGCCGCAGCTGGACCCGGCGGGTGCCCCCGGTGTGGTGGGGCAGCTCGAACCACAGGGCGTGGCCGCCGTCGAGCATGGCGTCGACGGAGGCCCGCAGGCCGACCCCGGAGCGGGCCTGCTCCAGGCGCCGCAGGTTGGCCAGTCGCGCCTGCACGGCGGCCTCGTCGAACAGCGATCCGGAGGCCGCTTCGAGCGGCGGCAGGAAGCCCTCCCGCCGCAGCCAGGCCTCGGCCCGCTCGAACAGCGGCTCCGTACCGGCGACGTCGAGCGGCGCGGCGGACACGCCGAGGCTCCGCAGGTCCTCCAGCTCGTCGGGCAGCCGGCGCTGCGGCGCGTCCGGCGCGTGCTCGGTGCCCTGCGCGTCGGCGGCGGAGAGGATCCGCAGCCGCATGCCGTCGTCCCACGGGCCGAACGTGTGCGTGGTGCTGCCGCCGCGCGCCCGGACCAGGGTGACCCGGTGGGTGACGCGGGCCGGTGCGAGGAGGTGGCTGCGGTTGCTGCGCACGGAGTGCGTCATGGTGGCCGAACCACCCGACGACAGGGACGCGTTGGTCTGCCACTTCACGCCGCCCTTGCCGACCAGCGTGCCCGACACCACCGAGTTCGCGTCGGGATGCCCCGGCGCGTGGTCGCCGGTGAAGGCGGGGCCGAAGCTGCCGTCCAGGGCGGCGCCGCTGGTGAGCTTGGCGAAGCTGTCGACCTTGACGGACTGGGCGACGTGCGCCTCAAGGTTGATCTTGCCGTCGAGGGAACGGTGCGTCGGGTCGCCGGGCTCCACCTCGGTGGTCACCTTGAGCATGCCGATGGCGTTGCCGTCGCGGTCCAGCAGGGTCGGCGAGTACAGGCCGCCGCCGCGCTGGAGCGGCAGGGTGCCGCGCAGCACCGGCTCCGACAGGAACGCCGCCAGCTCGTCGGCGGAGGAGTCCGACAGCCGGCCGAGGTCGGCGGCGAAGTTCCGGTGCACCTCCGCGAGGAGTCGCGCGGGCTCGCGGACGGTGTCCACACCCCACACCGGGAGGTCGTCCAGGCCGGCGGGGACGGCGAGTTCGCCCTCGTGGTCGACGGCGAGGTGCTCGGGGAACCAGACCGTGACCGGCCCGTGCGACCCGACGGTGCCCCAGCCGCCGGCCGGGGACTGCGCGGGCGGGTCGACCCGGACCTGCCAGCCGGAGGTGAACTCGACCGGCTGCGACAGCTCGTTGCTGCGCTGCGCGGTCATCGTCTGCACCACCTGGGTGACGGTGGTGGAGGCCGTGTACCGGTTGTGGGTCAGTGCGAGCGCCAGGGCGCCGCTCAGGTACCGCACCGGCCCCGCCGCCTCGATGGGGAAGAGGCCGGTCCAGGTCACCGGCACGGTACGGACCGTGCCGGAACCGGCCGTGGCCGAGGACTCCTGGCTGCCGATGCCGCGCCGCTCGACCCGCCCCTCGGGGTCCACGACGCTGTTCTCGCCGTACCGCCCGGAACGGACCGGTGTGCGCAGCCCCAGCCGGACGTCCACGACACGGTCGCGGCCCTCGTGCTCGACGGTGAGCCGCGCGCCCCGGCTGCTGCGCAGGTACGGCAGGTCCCGGGCCAGGTTCTCGGCGGTGAGCGTCTCCCGCAGCCGGACCAGCGTCGGGTGGTCGTCGGCGACGCGGCCGGTGACGCCGAGCGCGGTGAGGATCTGCCGGTGCAGCCCGTCCACGACGGCGGCGGGCAGCGGTTCCACGTGCACGAGGCCGACATGGCCGTCGTACTCGGAGCCGTACCCGGTGACGTACGAGGACAGCGGCGTGGACCAGCGGCCGGAGACCGGGCCGGTGCCGGGCGTGCCGGACGGCGCGGCGTGCACGGCCGTACGGGCGCGCAGGTCGTCGATCCGCTGCTGGATCAGGGCGTCCACGAGCGGCCGGCGGGCCGCGCGGGCGGCGGTGTCGGCGTCCTGCACGGCCTGCGTGATCTCGGCCGGGGTGACCTCGCGCATGCCGGTCGTCAGCCGGGCGAACGCGTCCCCGTTGCCGTGCCCGATGCCGATGTTGTGGTGGGTGCGCCGGTCCAGTACGGCGTCGATGTCCTGGCGGGACCGGAAGTTGGCCGCGGCCCCGGTGCGCAGCAGCTCCTGGTGCAGCAGCGCGGAGTCGGCGACCTGGTAGGCGCCGGCCTGCTGGTTGGGGGTGCCGTGGTCGCGGACGAACCGCCAGTAGCCGTTCTGCTCCACGGTGAACTCGACGACGGTCTCGTTCTCCGAGGCCGCGTTGTCGTTGGTGAAGGCGCTGGTGTGGGAGAGGGAGGTGGTGAAGAACTTCCGGTACTGGTCGCTGCGGTTGTAGGCCATCGCCGCCCGGAACCCGGCCTGCGGGGTCCGTGCGTCGAGGAAGTCGCGGGCCTCCGCCGTGGACATCTTGCGGTAGAGGCGCAGCGGGGCGTCCGGGGCACCGGTCATCGGCGTCGCCGCGGCGGCCTGCTCGTCGCGGACGCGGACCAGGTCGGCGTGGAAAGCGCCGAGCTGGTCGCGCACCCTGTCGTCCAGGGCGATCCGGTCGGTGAAGACGCCCTGGTCGGCGGCGAAGACGTAGTAGCCGCTCGCGAAGTCGGCGGCGGCGGGGTCGGTGTCGAAGAAGGCGGCGTAGGCCCGGTAGTAGGCCTCCATCGCCTCCACCGTGACGCGCTTGGCGGGCTCGGTGGGCGCCGCGTGCACGGGCGCGGCGGGCGCGGACGTGGTGACGACCTCGCGGCGACCGCCCGTGGCCGCGTCGTCCGCTGTACCGTCGGCCGCCTCGCCGATGCCGGTCATGAAGTCGAGGAACGCCTCGTAGCGCGCGTTGTCCGCAGCCGTGGCCGCCACAGGGTTCGCCGCGGTGTGGTGCACGGCCTCCGGGTCCGTCCCGTACAGCCGCTCCAGCAGCGGCAGCAGCTCGGGCTCGTTCTCGCGCACCCACTCCGCGCCGTTGTTGCGGAGGCCGCCCGTGGCCGCGTCATGACCGTGGTTCGTGCCGAGGTAGGCGTTGCTGAGCTGGGCGAAGAACTCGAACGCGTCCGTGGCGGAGTAGTTGTCGGCGGGCAGGCCCCAGCGGTCGCGCCGTATCCCGTCCGGCCACACGGCGTCGGGCCCGGCGGCACGCCTGTCCGCGAAGACCCGCTCGATCAGCTCCCGGTCGGCGTCGGTGAGGGCGACGGTGTGGAGCAGGTGCGCCACCTCGTGCGTCGCCGACGAGTAGCCCTCCGGCTGGTGCGGCACGGGGCCCACCGGGGTGTCCTCGCCCAGCAGGTTCTCCTCCGGGACCGCCGCGACCAGCCCGCTCTGCGCACCGCGCAGCCCGTCCAGCCCTCGGCCGTCCACCCCGTGCAGACCGGCGAACGAGCTCACCGCGCCCACCGGCACGTCCTGCGGCAGCACCACCACCACAGCGCCCGAGGCGAGCAGCCGCGTCACCGCGTCCGGGTCCCGCAGCATCCGCGCCACCTGCGCGTACGCCTCCCACCGCGCCGACACCGGCCGCGCCGACTCACCCGGCACCACGACCAGCAAGCGGGCGCCCAGCCCCGCGAACTCGTCCACCGACAGACGGGCACGAACCGACGACACGAAGCCGTCATGACCGGCCAGCCACCGGCGGTGCCCGGCCGGAAGCAGGGACAGCCTGTCGAGCAACCGGGGCGCCGGAAGCGCCGACAGCTCCGCGACGAGCGCCTCGGCGTTCTCGGGCCGTACGGCCTCGGGTACGTCCACGGTCGCGTCCGAGACCGGACCCTCCGCGACGCCCCCCACCGGGCCGAGCGGTTCTCCGTGGAGCCCGGCCCGGTCCAGCCGCTGCTGGAGGACGGCGTGGGCGGCCCGCCGACCGTCCTGCCGCAGCGCGTCCCTCGCCGCCCGGGCGGCCTGCGCGACCTCCTGCGGGGAGACCTGCCGGGTCCCGGTGACGAGCCGGCCGAAGTCACGGGCGTTGCCGTGACCGATACCGACGTTGTGGTGCGTCCGCCCGCCCAGGACCGCGTCGACGTCCTCCCGGGACTCGAAGTTCACACTGTCGCCGACGCGCAGCCGCTCCTGGTTGAGCAGGGCGGAGTCCTTGATCCTGTAGGCACCGGACTGCTGGTTCGGCGTCCCGTACCTGCCGACGAACTGCCAGTAGCCGTCCCACGGCAGGCTGAACTCGACGACCACTTCCTCGTCGGAGGCGGCGTTCTCGTTGCTGAACACGTTCGTGTGCGACAGCGAGGTGGTGAAGAACTTCCGGTACTCGGCACTCGCGTTGTGCGCCATCGCCGCGTTGATGCCGGTCGCCGGCGCCTTCCCCAGGATCTGCGCCGCCTCGGCGGCCGACATCTTCCGGTACAGCCGCATCGGTTCACCCGGCTGATGGGCGACCGGGGTCGCGTCCGCCGCGCGCTGCGCCTCCACGCCCAGCAGATCGGCGTGGAACTTCCGCATGCGCGGCAGCAGACGGCTGTCCACCGCCGACTCCCCGGTGACGACGGTCTGCTGGTCGACGAAGTCGTAGTAGACGCTGTCGAAGTCGGACGCCGTCCGGTCCGCCGAGAAGAAGTGGTCCACGTAGGCGCGTTGGAACGCCGCCGTGACCTCCGGCGTGAACCGCTCCGCCGGACCGCTGGAAGCGGCCGGTGTGGGGGCCGAGTGCACGGCGGCCGCCTCGCGCTCCCGCAGCGGCGCGACCCGCCGGCCGATCAACGCGTCGATGTGCGGACGACGGGCGTCACGGGCGGCGGTCACCGCGTCCTGGGCCGCCTGGTCCACGGCGTCGGGCGTGACGAGCCGGGTGCCGGTCACGAGCCGGCCGAAGTCACGGGCGTTGCCGTGACCGATACCGACGTTGTGGTGCGTCCGCTCGGTGAGGACCGCGTCGACGTCGTCCTGCGTCTCGAAGTTGGCACCGGACCCGGCGCGCAGCCGCTCCTGGTGGACGAGCGCCGAGGTCTTGTTCCGGTAGGCGCCCGACTGCTGGTTCGGCGTCCCGTGCCTGCCGACGAAGCCCCAGTAGCCGTCCCAGGGCAGGGTGAACTCCACCACCACCTGCTCGTCGGAGGCGGCGTTCGCGTTCTCGAAGACGCTCGTGTGGGAGAGCGAGGTGGTGAAGAACTTGCGGTACTGGTCGCTCTGGTTGTACGCCATCGCCGCGTTGATGCCGGTCGCCGGCGCCTTGCCCAGGACCTGCGCCGCCTCGGCGGCCGACATCTTCCGGTACAGCCGCATCGGCTCACCGGGCTGGTGGGGGATCGGCGTCGCTGCCGCCGCCTGCTCGTCCCGGATGCGCACCAACTGGTCGTGGAACCCGCGCATCTGGTTCAGCATCGCGGTGTGCGTGGCCACCTTGGGCAGGAGCACGTCCTGCGCGTAGGCGAACACGTAGTAGCCGCTGTTGAAGTCGGCCGCCGCGTCGTCCGTCTCGAAGAACTGCGCGTACGCACGGTAGTACCCGTCCATGGCGTCCGCGGTGATCTGCCCGGCGGGTGCGGCGTGCAGGTCGGCGTGGACCTGGACCGGCAGGCCCGGCGTGGGACCGGGCCGCCCGGCCACCGGCGGTGCGGGCGTCTCCGCCTCGCCGCCCTCGCCGATGCCGGTCATGAAGTCGCGGAACGCCTCGTAGCGCGCGTTGTCCGCCGCCGTGGCCGCGACCGGGTTGGCCGCGGTGTCGTGCACGGCCCGCGGATCCGGCCCGTACAGTCGCTCCAGCAGCGAAAGCAGCTCCGGCTCGTTGGCCCGGACCCACTCCGCGCCGTTGTTGCGCGGACGGCCCGTCGCCACGTCGACGCCGTGGTTCGTGCCCAGGTACGCGTTGCTCAGCTGCGCGAAGAACTCGAACACGTCCGTCGAGGAGTAGTTGTCCGCCTCGACCCCCGACACGTCCCGGCGCACGCCGTCCGGCCACGCGGCATCCGGCCCGGCGTCCCGTTTCGCCGTGAAGACCCGCTCGATGAGCTCCCGGTCGGTGTCCGTCAGCGCCGCCGCGTGCAGCAGGTGCGCCACCTCGTGCGTCGCCGACGAGTACCCCTCCGGCTGGTGCGGCACGGGGCCCACCGGGGTCTCCTCGCCCAGCAGGTTCTCCTCCGGGACCGCCGCGACGAGCCCGCTCTGCGCACCGCGCAGGTCGTCAAGTCCGTGGCCGTCCGCGGTGTGCAGACCGGCGAAGGAGCTCACCGCGCCCAGCGGCACGTCCTGCGGGAGCACCACCACCGCGGCGCCCGAGGCGAGCAGCCGCGTCATCGCGTCCGGGTCCCGCAGCATCCGCGCCACCTGCGCGTACGCCTCCCAGCGCGCCGACACCGGCCGCACCGACCCACCCGGCACCACGACCAGCAGCCGGGCGCCGAAGCCGGCGAACTCGTCCGCCGACAGACGGGACCGGACGGACGACACGAAGCCGTCCTGACCGGCCAGCCAGCGCCGGTGCTCGACGCCCAGCCGGGCCACGGCCTCAAGGAGCTCCGGGGCGGGGAGCGCCGACAGACCGGCCACCAGCGCGTCCGCCTCGGGCGGCCGCACCGCCTCCGGCACGACCACGGCCGTGTCCGGCACCGGTGCCGTGGCGATCGGGCCCATGTCCTCCAGGCCCGCCGGCCCGCCGTGCACGGCCCGCTGCCGCGCCGCCTCCAGCTTCGCGTCCACCAGGTCCGACGCGAGCTGCCGCAGCTCCGCACGCGCCTCGTCCGCCGCCGCCCGCGCCGCGGCGTCGACCTCGGCGGCCGGCCCTTCGCGCCGGCCGGTCACGAGCCTGCCGAACGGGCCCGCGTTGCCGTGGCCGATGCCGATGTTGTGGTGCGTACGGCCCGCCACCACACCGGTGACGTCCTCCGGGGAGCGGAAGTTCGCCCCCGCGCCCGTGCGCAGCCGCTCCTGGTGCACCAGTGCCGAGTCACGCACCTGGTACGCGCCCGTCTGCTGGTTCGGCACCCCGTACCGGGTCGTGAAGTTCCAGTAGTCGGTCCACGGCAGCGTGAACTCCACCACGACCTCGTCGTTCGAGGCGGCGTTCGCGTTGCTGAACACGCTCGTGTGGGACAGCGAGGTGGTGAAGAACTTCCGGTACTGATCGCTCCGGTTGTAGGCCATGGCCGCGCCGAGACCGGCCGTGGGCGTACCGGACAGCATCTGGTCCGCCTCGGCCCGCGTCATCTTGCGGTACAGCCGCATCGGCTCGCCGTCGCGGTGGGCGATCGGCGTCGCGGCCGCCTCCCGCTCCGCGCGCAGTGCCGTCAGCTCGTCGTGGAAGCGCTGCATCTGCGGGCGCAGTCCCGGGTGCCCGGCCAGCCGGGGCGTCACCACGTCCTGCTCGTCGAGGAACGTGTAGTACACGCTGTCGAAGTCGGCGGCGCCCTGGTCCGTGCCGAACAGGTGGTCCGCGTACGCCCGGTACAGCGACGCCGTGACCTCCGGCGTCAGACGGCCCGACGGCGCCGCGTGCACCGCAAGGTCGGGGACGGCGAGCCGGTAGTGCCGGTCGTCCAGGCTCAGGACGAGGTGCGGGCGCGGCCCGCCCGTCCCGTCGACGAGGTCGCGGAGCCGGCCGGGGTCACCCGACCGGTCGCCGGGCGCTCCGGGCGTGAAGTCCAGGTAGCTGCCGTCGCCGCGGACGACGGTCACGTCGATGCCGAAGGTGCGTGCGGCGAGCAGGGGCAGCAGGTCGGCGGCGGCGTGGTTCCAGCCGCTGTCGTCGGCGGCGTCGCCGGGGCGCAGGAGCTGGGCGATGGCCAGGTCGGCCCGCGCGCCGTCGGTCAGGCCCGCGGCGTGCGGTACGACGCCCAGGGCGTCGAACTCGCGGCGGCCCGCCGTGCCGGGGGCCAGGTCCGGCACGGGGCCGGTGCCGTCGATCTCGGCGGCGGTGAACCGGTCGCCGTCGTCGGGGGCGACGGCGGCGAGCAGGTCGGCGTCGGCCGGGTCGGCCAGCCGGGCGGCGACCAGCCGGCGCAGCGCCGCCGGTGCCGTGGGGTCGGCCGGGTCGATGCCGTGCTCGGCGAGGAGGCCGGGGGCGGTCCGGGCGAGGCCCTCGGCGAGGGCGTGGAAGAACGCCTCGCCGTCCCGGGGCACGTCGTGCAGGGTGTACGACGTGCGGTCGGGCGAGGTGAGATGGGCTCCGTCGGTGTCCCGGAGGTAGCGGGGCGCGGGGGTGCGGGGCCGGGTGGCGGCCGGCGCGGGCTGCGGCGTGTGGGTGACGGGGGGCGGCTCGGGGAGGTCGCCGAGGAGTTCGCGGCCTCCCGGGGTGGCCGCGAGCTGGTGCCAGCGGGTGAGCCGGTCGGTCGCGGCGCGGACCCGGTGGAACTCGGTGGCGGCGTTCTCCGCGGTGGTGCGCAGGGCGTCCAGCTGGGTGCGGCGGGCGTCGTAGGCGGCCTGGGCGG
>NZ_JAVRHI010000554.1:0-59950 GCF_034105845.1 Streptomyces sp. CRN 30
CGGCCTCCGCGGCGGCCCGGCGGCGGCGCCGGCCGGTCGGCGTGGCGGCCTCGGTACCGGTGTCGCCGGACGCGCCGGCGACCTCGCTCTCCAGGAAGGCGTCGGTCGACGACCGCCGGGCGCGCCGCCGTCCGCCGCCCGCACCGGCCTCGTCCGCGCCGGGCACCGCACCGTTCCGCTCATCGGCGGGAGCCTGCTGCTGTACGCCCGTGGCGCCGTCGACCGGGCCGACCGCCGCGTCCGCGGCCGCCGTGACCGGGGCCGCGACGGCGCCCGCCCCGCCGCCGATCGGCACTTCGAGGACGTACGCGCTGCCGCTCATGCCCGGCACCTCGTGCGTCTGGAGGACGCCGCCGTGGGCCCGCACGATGCCGCGGACGATCGGCTCGTGCACCGGGTCGCCCCCGGCGTACGGCCCGCGGACCTCGATCCGTACGACCTCGCCGCGCTGGGCCGCGGCCACCACCACGGTGTTGTCCATGTAACCGCCCGCGGAGACGGGCGCGTTGCCGGTCGCGTCGACTCCGGCGACGTCGGCGACGAGGTGCGCGAGCGCGGTGGCGAGCAGCCGCGGCTCGACCTCGGCCTCGATGGGCGGCGCGTGCACGGCGAACTGCACCCGGCCCGGCCCGACCAGCTCGACGGCCCCGTCGACCCCGGCGGCGACGACGGCGTCGAGCATCACCTTCGTACGGGCGATGCCACCGCCCTCGGAGTCCAGCCGCTGGTAGCCGAGGACGTTGTCGATGAGGGTGGTGATGCGGGCGTATCCGGCGGAGAGGTGGTGCAGCACCTGGTTGGCCTCGGGCCACAGCTGCCCGGCGTCGTCGGAGGCCAGGGCGGCCAGCTCGCGGCGCAGCTCCTCCAACGGGCCGCGCAGGGAGGCGCCGAGCAGGGTGAGGAGCTGTTCGTGCCGGGCGGAGAGGGCCTCGTAGCGGTCCTTCTCGCGCTCGCCGAGGGCGGCGTAGCGGTCCTCGTCGGCGGCGAGGGCCTCGGCGTGCTGCTCGCGGAGTTCCGTCAGTTCGGCGGTGTGCTGCTCGCGCAGGGCGGTCAGCTCGGCCGCGTGTTCCTCGCGCAGCGTGGTCAGCTCGGCGGTGTGTTCCTCGGTGAGGCGGGCCAGCTCGGCGGCGTGCTGCTCGGCCGCGGCCTCCTTCTCCTCGGCGAGGGTGTCGTAGGGCCGCCGGTCGGTGAAGGTCAGGACGGCGCCGACGAGCTGGTCGCCGTCGCGGACGGGCGCGGTGGTCAGGTCGACCGAGACCGGGTCGCCGTTCTTGGCGTAGAGGACCTGCCCGCGCACCCGGTGCTTGCGCCCGGAGCGCAGGGTGTCGGCGAGCGGCGACTCGTCGTACGGGAACGGTGAGCCGTCGGCGCGCGAGTGCAGGACGAGGGTGTGCAGCTCGCGTCCGCCGAGGTCGCTGGCGCGGTAGCCGAGGATCTGCGCGGCGGCGGGGTTGACGAGGACGATACGGCCGTCGGTGTCGGTGCCGACGACGCCCTCGGCGGCGGCCCGCAGGATCATCTCGGTCTGCCGCTGCGAACGGGCCAGTTCGGCCTCGGTGTCGACGGTGCCGGAGAGGTCGCGGACGACGAGCATGAGCAGTTCGTCGCCGGTGTAGCCGTAGGCGTCGTAGGCCGCCTGCTGGCCCTGGCCGGTGTCGAGGTTGGCGCTGGCGACCTCGACCGGGAACTCGGTGCCGTCCGTCCGCCGGGCGGTCATCCGGGTGGGCTTGGTCCGGGCCCGGGGGTCGATGTGGTCCGGGCGGCGCATGGAGCCGGGGATGAGTTTGGAGTCGAACTCGGGGAGCAGGTCGAGAAGCCCGCGTCCGACGAGCGCGGTGCCGGGCGTTTCGAACGCCTCCAGCGCGATGGTGTTCGCGTTGACGACGGTTCCGTTGGCGTTGACCAGCACCAACGCGTCCGGCAGCGCGTCCAGTATGGCTGCGAGGCGAGCAGCGCCCCGGGATGGCCTGCCGCTCACGAGACGCCTTCCTCCCTGTTACCGCACCTTGCTGACCGCTCGGGCCATCTTGCCAACCGGCCCGCGGGGTGTCACCCGAGGGAGTCTAAGGGCTGGGGTTGTGCCCGCGGCGCCGGATGGGAGGGAGGTCGCACGACGAAGTGATGCGGAAGCCGTGCCCGAACGCTCGGGCGCACACCCTGACGTCGCGGGACCTTCGCGGAACCTTCGCGAAGCGCTCCGTTCAGGAATCGGTGGGGGACGCGGCGGGGGTCAGGTCGGGCAGCAGCGGGACGATCCGGTCCCAGCGGGAGATCTGGCAGCCGTCGCTCCGGTCGTACGTGGTGTCCACCGGGCGTCCGGCCCAGGTGCCGGTGACGTGCGCGGTGGCCGGGCCGCCGTGCTGCATGGTGCAGATGGTGCCCTCGGCGACCGGGGCGAAGGCGTCCTGTCCGGCGCGGTCGCTCCGGTCGACCGCGGCGCAGGCGCCGGCCGGGTCGGGGTGGCTGCCGCGGCCGGGCCGGCAGTACAGCTCGTACGTCCCGTCGTTGCCGTCGCCGGCGTCGCTGACGGTGACGGTGAGGTGGTCGACGGGGGCGGGGGCGGGGACGGGAAGGGGGGCCGGAGCGGGGAGGGGGCGCGGCTCGGACGCGGGGGCGGCGACGGTGGGGGCGGCGGAGAAGGACGCGAGGGCGGCGGCGCAGAGGGCGGCGGCGCCGAGGAGACGGGTGAAGCGCGAGGTGACCTGCGCTGTGACCGGTGCCGTGATCGGAGACGCGACCGGCGCTGTGACCGGTGCTGTGACCTGAGATGTGACCTGAGACATGACATGACTAACGCGCGGGCGCGCCGGACGTTGCGCCCGCGCCCGCGCCGTCGACCGTAAGGGCTTTGCCCTGCGGCCTTCTCGCCTAGTACCGTGGGGGCCGATTGGTGACACCGCGCTCGGCTGTGTCATCATCGGCAAGCACCGCTCGCGCTCACGCGAGAGGGTGTGTTGTCTGGAGGCGTCGCCTAGTCCGGTCTATGGCGCCGCACTGCTAATGCGGTTTGGGTCTTAAAGCCCATCGAGGGTTCAAATCCCTCCGCCTCCGCACAGGAAACACGAAGCCCCGGCCCCAGCGGCCGGGGCTTCGTCGTTCCCCGGCCCGGCCAACCCCTCGCCCTGCGTTTCCGCAGGTCACAAGGGGTAGGGCCAATGGATTTCACATGACGGCGGCAGTCATGTAATGTTCTTCCTGTCGCCGCGAACGGGCCGGAAGGAACGAAGCGGAGACAACAACAGAACAAGCACTCGTAGCTTAACGGATAGAGCATCTGACTACGGATCAGAAGGTTGCAGGTTCGAATCCTGCCGAGTGCACACAGGTCAGAGGCCCCGGATCGCTCCGGGGCCTCTGGCGTTTCAGGGCCGTACAGCAGTGGAGTACAGCAACCCCGTCAGCCGGTGCCGTCCATGGCCGCCGACAGCTTGCCGAGCGCGGCCCGCACCTCCTCGTCACTCGCTTCCGCGTAGACCTCCATCGTCATGGCGATCTGTGAGTGCCGGAGGATGCGCTGAGCGACTTTCGGGTGCATCTTCAGCGCCACCAGGAGCGAGCTGCACGTGTGCCGGGTGTTCCGGAGCGGGATCACCCGGAGGCCGGCGCGGCGAGCCCGCAGCGCGAACATGCGAGTGAGGTTGCCCGGTTCGATCGCGGTCCCGTACTTCGTCGTGAAGACCAGCCCGCGGGCGTCCTGCCACAGCTCCCCGGCCGCCTTACGGTCGCCGTCCTGCTGAGCGCGTCGCATCCGGAGAGCCCGGAGGCAGAGCGCGGGCAGGGGCAGGAAGTCGTCCGACTCCTCCGTCTTGGTCTCCCGGTGCAGGATCTGCCGGCCCGCCCGCTGGATCTGGTGATCGACGTACAGCTCACCCGTGTCGAAGTCGATCGACTTCCAGGTGAGCCCGAGGACTTCACCCCGCTGCAGGCCGAGGCAGAGGACCAGGACCCAAGCGGCGAACAGCGGATCTTCCCGGCTGAGGGCATCGGCCAGGAACCGGCCCGCTTCGGCTACCGACCACGGCTTGATACGACGCCGACGCGGCTTCGGGACCTTGACCAGCGAGGCCACGTTCCGGCTGATCTCCTCCTCGGTCACGGCGTGCGTGAGGGCGGCGCGGAGGGCGTCACGGGCCGCCTGGACGACCCGCCGGGACGGATACGCCTCACAGCACTCCCCGACGGCACAGCACCGTTGCCGTCCCTCCGCCCTCTTGGCGTCCTTGCCCTGCGCGCAGCACTGACAGATGCCGGCCAGCTTGGTCAGCCACTCCCGCACGTCCCGGACGGTCAGTTTGTCGAGTCGCTTCGTTCCCAGGTGAGGCGCGATGTACAGCCGCACCGAGCCCTCGTACGAGACGTACGACAGCGGGGCGAGGTTCGGCTTCACGATCGACTCAAGCCAGTAGGAAAGGAACGCCGCCACGGTGCGGTGACGGGTCCGGACAGGTCCCTTGCTCGCTTCACCGTGCAGCCTGATCCACTTTTCGTGGGTCTCCTCTCGGGTCTTCCCGTAGACGTACTTGCGCTTCCGGTCGCCGTCCGGAGTCGTGACCCAGACATATGCGGCGAAGCCGTTCTTGTACGGGTAGATCGACCCCTCGCCGTTGCTGCGCTTCCCGCTCATGCCGCCCACTCCTCGGTCTCGGACACGCAGCGGTTCACGTACTCGTCGACCCAGGCCGGAAGGATGCGCCGGTTGCGACCGACCTTCACGGAGCGGATCTCGCCGCTCAGGACGAGCGCCTTCGTCTTGGAGAGGCCGAAACCGAGCATCTCGGCGACCTCGGCCGTGGTGTGCCACTTGCGGGTGATACTCGTCGTGGTCATGCGGTGGGTTCTCCTTCCGTTCCGGGTGCGGGGGCGAGGGATTCGGTGAGCCAGGCTTCGGTGTCGGTGAGGCCGGTGCCGGCGTAGACCCAGTGGGCGAGCACGAGCGTGGTCGTCTCCGGGCCGTCCTCGTGCGCGGCTGTGGCGGCTTGGGCACGGCGGTATTCGGCGCGGGCGGTGCGCAGGGCGCCGAGGGTGGTGGAATAGCGGCGGGATTTGGTGGACAAGTGGCCGCGGAAGCCGAGCATGTGGGCCCAGGCGCGCAGGCGGAGGTGTTCGAGGTCTTTGCGGGCGCCGAGGGTCCAGGCGGTGCGGATGAGGCGGCGGGCGTGGTCGGTGAGGTCGAGCTGGGCGAGTTCGGCGAGGAACTTCAGCGGCCGGTCCAGGGCGCCGGTCGCGGTTTCGGCGCCCTTGGTGGCGTACTTGGCGATGTACGCGGCCACGGCGCGTTCGGTCAGCTCCTGGCCGCCGTCGAAGTCGGCGGAGCGGATGGTGCGGACGTCGAGCTGTCGGCCGAAGGCGAAAGTGTGGGCCCGGCCGTCGATGGTCGGTCCGTCGACGCGGGCGGCGGTGGCGGCGGCGCGGATGGCGTCGGTCAGCAGTTCGGCGGTGGCCCAGGCCGGGGGCGGGGTGTCGCCGCCGTCGGGGCCGTCGATGCGGATCACGGCGTGGAAGTGGACTGCTCCGCGCTTTTGGTATTCGGCGACCGTGGCGAAGGACACGCGCGCGTGTTCGCGGAAGTCGCGTTGGGTGAGGCCGGCGCGCTTGGCGACTTCCCGGCGGAGGTAGATGGAGAAGCGCCGCCAGAGGATGCCGGCGTGTGCGTTCCACAGGACGGCCGTCTCGTAGTCGTAGGTGTCGGGGTCGAGGGCGGTGCCGAGGGCGGGGTCGTCGGGGCGGTGGAGGGTGCCGCAGCGGCAGGGGCGGACGGTGCGGGCGGGGCTGGTGGGGCGGTTGTGGACGGGGCCGAAGCCGGGGGCGGTGAAGGTGGCGAAGACGCGGGGGTGCGCGGCGACGCGTTCGGGGACGCCCTTGCCGCCGCGTAGGCCCGAGGTGATCAGGTGGAAGGTGTCGCGGCGGTAGACCTCTGCGCAGGCCGCGCAGCGGGTGGTGCGGCGGTTGTTGCAGCGCACCAGGAGGTGACCGGCGGGGAGGGTGGTGGAGTCGAGGTGGCGCAGGCGGTTGCCGATTTCCCCGGTGCGGGTGTCGACGGCGTACTCGGTGCGGTGGCCGTCGAGGCGGATCGGGTGGGTACAGCCACCCAGGCCGGAGAGCTGGTGGGCGAGCTGGGGGAGGTTGCCGGATGAGGCCAGCTTGGAGAGTTCCGCCAGCGGGGGCGGAGTCTGCCGGGTGATGATGGGGGTTCCTTTCGGCTGTTACGGCGGTTGGGGGGGACGGTCCCGGGGCGGCGGGATGCTTGGCGGTTTGTTGCCGCCCCGGCGGCCGGTCAGCGTTTGGTCGCGCTGGTGACGAGGGAGCGCAGGACGACGGCGGCGACGGCCACCGAGACGGTCGTGACGGCGACCGCCGCCAGGAGCGCGGTGAGGACGACGCCGACGACGACCACGGCGGCGACCGGGCCGAGGTACGGGGCGAGGGCGCGGCTGGCGGAGGGCGCCGGGTCGTGGGTGTGGTGGTGGGTGAGGGTGGTCGGGGTCGGGACGTCGGGCAGCTTGGGACGGAACACGGCGGATCTCCTTGTCAGTCGTGGGTGCCGTTGATGACGTCGACCCCGGAGCGGGTGCCGGAGTCGATGAGCGGGGCGAGAACGGTCCGGGAGAGCAGGAAGCCGAAGAGCGCGATCACGACGACGATCCAGACGCGGACGCCGAGGAAGCGGACCGTGCCCCAGGCGATGAGGCCCAGGACCAGGACGAGCGGCAGTGAGACGGTCACGGGGGCTCCCTCAGCGGACGCGGCAGCGGTGGGTTCGGGCGGCGAGTTCGGCGGCGGCGCGGCTGTCGTAGTCGGCGGAGAAGCCGCAGCGCGGGGCCGTGCAGGCGGCGGTGTGCTTCTCGCGGCCCCGGTCGTCGTAGTAGGTGGCGACCTGTACGGGGCCGATGCGGACGGCACGGCGGAAGCGTGGGGTGCGGGGCATCAGGGCAGCTGCTTCGGGCCCTCGTGGTGCTCGCCGGTGAAGTCGGTGACGTGGTCGAGGAGCCAGCGCCGGATCTCCTCGCCCTCGTACTCGTCGGCGGTGAGGATCACGGGTTCGGCGATGAGCATCGCTTCGGTGAGGCGGTTCTGACGGGTCAGCTCGGCGGCGCGGTTGAGCGCGCGGAGCGTGGACGGGCGCACGGTCGGAGGTCCTCCGTTGATCAGGTGAGGTGTGCGGCGATGGCTTCGGCGAGCGGTAGCGGAACGCCGAGCCGGGCGCGCCGGGTCGAGGTGTCGATGGCGGTGCCGGTCCGTGTCCGGTGTTCGTCGGCGACCTTGCGGGCCAGGGCGACGAGCGCCGGCGGGACGGACGCGGGGGCAGGTGCGGGTGCGGTGGGCAGCTCAGGGGCTGTTGGAGCGGCCGGATCTTCGGTCTCCGGGCGCCCGGTCGTCTCCGCTTCCGGTGCCGTCGGTGTCTTCGGTGCTTCGGGGAGCGTCCGTGTTCCGTGGGCGAGCAGGGTTCCACCGAGGAAGGCGACCGCGGGCCATCCGGCGACGAGGATGCGCAGCCAGGCCGGTACGTCGTGCAGGTCGAGGAGGCCGGCGGTCGCGACGTTGGCGCCGCGGGAGGCGACCAGGGCGACGAGGAACCAGCACCAGGCCGACGCCTTCGCGCCGCCGGTACGGAGCCGGTGCCAGGCGGCGACGAGGAGCAGGTCGACGGAGACCGGGTAGGCCCACGCTTTCCATCCGTCCTGTCCGGCAGCGGCGGCGAGGTCGTGAAGGTGGGCGAAGGAGAGCGTGGCGGCGATGACCGCTTGCACCAACACGGGATCAACCCGGACGCGACCCATGCGCATCACTCGTCGCCCCGCTCCTTGCCGGTAACCGCGCGAGCGGTACGGGCGGCATCGGCAGCTTCCTGATCGCCGGGCATGGCGTCGGCGATGCGTTCCAGGAGCTCCGCTTTGCGGGCAACCAACTCGGAGAAGTCACCGCCGATGGTGCAGGCGGACTTAAGGTCTGCGAGGAAGGAGGAGATCTCGTCGAGGGTGGGGCGTTCGGACATCAGGTGTGCCGTCCTTTCAGGCACTTTCAGGCTGGCGGGGTAGGCGCTTGGCGCGGGACGGTCGCGCCGACCGTTGGAGCGGGTGCGGCTGCTCGGTGACGCTCTACGGAGAGGGCACCGGCCCGGACGCTTCTGCGCGCACCGTCGGGGCGTGCGGCCAGAAGGGCGAGAGGGCCGGCACGTCGGGGGCGAAGTGGGCCGCGGCGCGGCAGGTGGCTGCCGCTTCGGCGAGGGTCAGGTGCGGGGTGCGGATGCGGGACCAGCCGCCGGAGGTGTCGCCGACGGCGGCGAGGCCGGGCCGTTCGGCGGGGATGGAGCAGGCCGCGTACACGGCTTCCGGGGCGATGTCGCCGAGCGCCATCTTGGCGGAGGCTTCGTCGTTGACGCGGTGGCAGACGCGGCCGGTGAGCTGGGCGCGGAGCATGGTGGCGCCCTTGCCGAGTTCGGCGCCGAAGCGCTGCCCGCACACCTCCAGGTAGATGCCGGCGGCGCGGCCGAGCTGGGCGAGGCGGATGAGTTGGGTGACCATCTCGTCGCGCCGGTCCTCGTCCTTCCTGCTCGCGACGAGGAAAAGTTCCGCCACCTCGTCGATGAACAGCACGATGGGCGGTGGCCGGTCCTCGTCGGGCAGTCCCCAGATGTCCGAGGTGATCAGTTCGTCGGGGGTGCCGGGGGCGATGCCCTGCCGGGCCTTGATCAGGTCGTAGCGGTCCTCCATCTCGGTCACGAGGACAGGCAGCAGGTCAGCGGCCTGTCGCTGGTCGACAGCGAGGGCGGAGAAGCGGTCGGCGAAGGGCGACAGTTCGACGCCGCGCTTGCAGTCGATGCCGGCCAGGACCACGGGCTGAGTGGCCATTCCGGCGATGAGGTTGCGCAGGTACATGGACTTGCCGGACAGCGTGGCGCCGAGGACGAGTTCGTGCGGTACGGCGCGGTAGTCGCGGACGAACGCGGTCGCGTCCTCCCGCAGCGCCACCGGCACCCGCAGCAGCCCGCCCCGCGCACGCCGGGGCATCCGTACGTCGCGCAGTACGTCGAAGCCGACGAGCCGCAGTTCGACGACGCCGGGCTTGATGTCCCGTACGTACACGGCGTGGACACCCCAGGCGTGCCGCAGCCGTTCCGCCGAGGCGGTGATGTCGGCGGGTTCCTGTCCGGGAGCGAGCCGCAGCCGCATCCGCAGGCCGGTCGGGGTGGGCCGGATCAGTCCTCGGCGGGGCGGGACCGGACGGATCTCCCGGCGGGTGGTGGCCTTGACCGCCAGGGCCCGCCAGCGAGGCGGTTCGACGGTCAGGCCGCAGGCGTCCATGGTCGAGGAGTACGAGGCCAGCAGCCGGAGCACCGAGGTCGGGAGTCCGACCGCGGACCAGTATGCGGCGGGGTGGGCGTGCCGGGCGTAGGCCGCGCCGCCTATCGCGGTGAGCGACCCGCCCACCTCCGCCACCGTCGTCCAGTCGGTCATGTCGGTCAGCCCGCCTGTGCCATCGGGAAGGCGCCGGGGGTGACGGCGGTGGCGCGGTAGGCGATGCCGTGCCGCTGCTGGCCGTTGAAGACGCTTTCCCACGGACGGGCCACCAGGCCGGGCAGGGAGACGGGCGCACCGACGGTCAGACCGTCCGTGACTCCGCTCTCCGGGATGGTGACCTGGATCAGCGACGACTCGCCCTCGTCGATGTAGACGACGCCGACCGTCATCAGGGCCTCACCGCTCACGGCGTCCTTGGCGATCTCCCCGGTCTTCCGGTCGCGCACCTTCGGCGCCGGCGCTTCGGTGAGCAGGACGGTGGCGGACGAGGCGTCGATACGGATCACACGCACAGATGTCTCCTTGAGCTTTTTGAGAGTCGCAACCTGCCACCTGACAAGTTGACTTAGCAAGTTCGAAGCTAGGGATGCCAGGTTGACTTGTCAAGTGGCATCCGAGATGAACGGGCCCGCTTCCGGGGTCAGTTCAGACGGTAGGTGTCTTCCAGTTCCTGCCGGTCGGCAGGCAGCAGCACGTCAGAGACTTGCAGCGCCTGCCCGGAGGCGTCACAGGCGATGACGAGGACGCTCAGGACCGGTACGCCGTCCGGCAGGTCCAGCAGCTCACGTTCGGTCGCATCGGGCAGGCGAGCGGAGACGCGCTCCGTCACGTGGTCGAAGCGGACCTTCTTGCGCGTCTCCAGGTGCGCGCGCGTACCAGACTCCAGCACCTCGGGACTCGCCAGGTCGGTGCCGTCGACCAGGCCGGCGGGGAAGTAGGAGGAGACCAGCTCAACAGCCTCCCCGTCCTCCTCGACCAGGAGGCGACGCATCAGAGCCTTTGCGCGCTTCGGCAGCCCGAGGGCGGAGGCCACCCGGACCGGTACCGCCACCTCGCCGACCTGCACGAGCCGCCCGGCCGTCCGCGACTCGTCACGCGTCAGGACGTCACGGCCGCGTCGCTCTCTCTCCTCGGCACCCGCAGGACGACCGCACACGATGGTGCCGTACCCCTGCCGGGACTCCAGCCAGCCGTCACGCTTCAGCAGCTCCAGGGCCCGCACGACCGTGGGCCGAGACATCCCGAACGCCTGCACCAGCTGGTTTTCGCTGGGGACGCGGGTACCGGGTGGATACGTTCCGTCCTCGATGCGACCTTGCAGGGTCTGCGCGAGGCGCACGTACTTGGGGGCCTCCACCTCATATCCCATGAACGCCGCCCGTCGCGATTGGCCAAGTCAACTGGTTAACCAGACTAGCGACAATCCCTGAGCAGATGTAGAAGCGGGGCACTCCTCCCTCAGCAAGGCCAGGCATCAGCCATCACGAAGGAGACCACCGTCCCGCCGAAGCGACTGGGCCCGGAGTGCCACGACTCGGCCATGGCGTCGACCAGCAGCAGCCCGCGCCCGTGCGCGTCATTCGCGTCCGGCCGGCGAAGGCGCACGTTCGCCGGGAAGCCGGGGTTGTGCACCTCCACGCGGAGCGAGGTCTCGTCCCGGAACCACTCCACGCGCACGCGCCACTCCTCGTCCGCCCGTCCGTACAGGATGGCGTTGGTCACCAGCTCCGAGATCATCAGCGCACAGTCGTCGACCGAGCAGGCCGGGTTGTACGGGGCGATGAACTTCCGGAACCAGCGTCGAGCCCGAGGTACGGACTCCGGAACCGGATGCAGGGTCATCGCCCCGAGCCACGGTGATTCCTCGCTGGGGAAGCGGTTGAACCGGTAGGTCATCCGCGCTCACTCCTTGCCGCTGCCGTCGCAGTCGAGGCAGCGCCGCTTCGACGTGGCACGGGTGTGGTCGTTGGCGGTGGCGAGGACCACCGACGTACGCGAAGCGACGCGCTTCCAACCGCGCCCCCGGCATCCCCGGCATGCTGCGCGCGTGCCCTGATCCGGCCGCCGACCTGTCACACCCTGCCCTCTTCCAGTAAGTGGCCTTAGCCACTTACTGAATAGTGGCATTAGCCACTCGCGTCGCGCAAGCGGTTCACCTAACTGACGATCCGTCATGTCACACCAGCGGATAGCCCTGTTCGAACGCCCAGCGGTGCGGCGGGTAGGTCGCTTCGGCGAACTCCAACGGCCGATCCTGCATGTCGTAGACGACGTGGTGGACGATCAGCACGGCGGACCCCGGTTGCAGCTCCAGGTCGGCGGCCTCTTCCTCGGTGGCGCTCCGGGCACACATCCGGTCCTCGGCGTAACTCCCCTGCCGTCCGGTCATGTTCTCGACGTACATCAGGGTCCCCTCCTGGATGCGCCCAGGGTCAGTGAGCTTGGGCGCCCGCTGCCCGACGTCCCGAGCGAACCACGAGGTCGACAACGTGATGGGACCGTCCTGGTTGTTGGTCACGCGCCGGCGGTGCACGGCCCGGCGGTCCTTCACCAGCCCGAGAGCCTCAGCCACGTGGTCCGGTGCGTCCATCCACCCGGCCGACGTGATCACCGCGTACTCACCGGGCGTGTAGATCTTCCCCGTCTGACGCGCCCGGCCGTACAACTCCCGCGCCCGCCGGTTGACTTCCAAGCTGCGCACATACGTCCCCGAGCCCTGCCGCTTCTCGACGAGCCCCTGATGACTGAGCGCCTCAAGAGCACGAGCCGCAGTCGGACGCGACACCTTCCAGTCCGCCGCCAACTGCCGCTCCGACGGCACCTCGTCACCCGCTCGCAGGTCGCCCCGAAGGATCTGATCGCGGATGTGGTGAGCGATCTGGAGATACTTCGGCTGCGCCTCCTCGATCTGCGGCACGTTCCCTCCTCGTCCAAGTGGCTATGGCCTCCCGCCACTATAGGGTGAGTGGTGAATACCAGAACCCGTAATGTTGACCACATGACGCGGTTGATCGTCGCAGCAGGAGGAGGGGGCGACGCAGTCGCCGCCGCAATGCTTCACGCCGCCCTGTACGGCGACGAGGACCAGGCGGTGATCCTCACGTACGCGTGGGACCGCCTGTTGGTCGACCCGGTACCGGGCCCGCGCGGCGCGCACGACTTCACCGGCCTGGAAGCCGTCACCCCGTCCGTGTGGTCAGTGCCGCCGACCGCCCGCCCAGTCGCTCCGGCAGGGTCGACGCTCCCTCGCCTCGCGGCCGAACTCCCACAGACACTCGCCCTGCTGGACCCCTCCCACGGAGTCGAGGGCGTGACGCGCCAGATGGAAGAGCTACTGGCCCACTTGGCGCCCGAGTCGATCGACCTCCTGGACGTCGGCGGAGACATCCTCGCCCGCGGCGACGAACCGACCCTGAAGAGCCCGCTTGCCGACGCAGTGACGCTTGCAGCGTGCTGCCAGGTGAACGCCCCGGTCCGGCTCCTGGTCGCCGGCCCCGGTCTCGACGGCGAGCTGTCGGCGGAGGATCTCCGTCCGCTGCTGGGCCCTGTCGTCCACACCCTCACGGCGGAGGACGTGGCCCCGGTCGGCAACATCCTGGAGTGGCACCCGTCCGAAGCCACGGGGATGCTCGCGGCGACGGCCCAGGGAACGCGCGGCATCTGCGAGGTACGCGACGCCGGCCTGCCGGTACCGCTCACGGACGAAGGCCCACGTATCCACGAAGTCGACCTGGACGAGGCACTGAGCCACAACACCCTCGCCCGAGCCATCACGGCGACGACGACCCTGGACGAGGCCGAGGCCCACAGCCGCGAAGTGTGCGGCTTCTCGGAGATCGACTACGAGCGCAACAAGGCCCTGTGGTTGAAGGACCAGCCGCCGGCCCCGCTCGACGAGGGGGCGGTACTGCGCCAGGTCGACGAGTTCGAGTCGGAAGCCCGCACCCGCGGAGTCACACACACGACGTTCCGCCACCTCACCGAGGCCCTGAACCTCAACGGCACCCAGCGCAGCAACCTGCGCCAACTCCTGCTCACCAGACGCCCGGAGCAGTACGCAGCCCCACTCTGGCGCATCCCAGACGCCACCTGAGTTACAACCTTCTTTACTGGTTCAAGGCGGCTCGCTCCGCTCCCCGCGCGGCCCGGCCCCCGGCCGGGCCGGCGCTCCTGTCTCCGCCCCGCTCCGGCCCGGCCGGCGCCCGTGCCGCACTCAAGCATGCAGCCGCCTGATGCCCGAGAAGGGGTACATCGTGGCTGGGGCGGTCGGCTCCACGGCTTTAGGCAGCCACTTTGGCGCGAGCCTCGAAGATCATGGCCTCAACGTCGTGCTTTAGCGGGCAGGTCCACAGACTGCCCGACGCGCCGGAAGCTTACGGGGCCATGATCACTCGCGCCAAAGCAGCTCCAGCCCAAAGCCGCTCCACCAACCTCACGTGTTCTCGTGACCAGTTGGCTTACTTGGCGACCGGTTCATCATGAAGGCTAGGTATGTGACCGCGCTGGATGACTGTGGACCGCTCTGGAGCCCTAAGGAAAAGGATACTAACGAAGCAGACTCGCCAGCGCCGCCTTGAGTTCCAAGTTGTCGCTTTCATTGCGCCATTTCTGCCAAATCACCTTCAGGTCACTAGAATCAATAACCCTTTTACCCTGCCGCGCCACATCCGCATTCGCGATAAGCAACAAGGGCTTACCCATTCCGTGAAACTTGCGCAGATCTTCCTGTATGCGACTGATCGGGAAGATGCTTCTTTGGGTATACTTAATCACCCCAAAGAAAAGGATATTGATCGCCGACGAATCAGGTAGTGCCCGATACACGTAGAAATCATGCCCTAGATCCAGCGCTTCAATGGCGATACGCGTTTTCCCTGTGGGATCAATATCCAGCAGAGCAGCCTCTAGCTGCGGGATCACTTGGCGCTCGTAAGCAAGTCCACTAACCCATGATCCAGCAGCCTCCTCTGGGCCACCAGACTCCGGCACCGGCTCCAGCGCACTAACGGGTAGCGTCACAGTTACGTCGTCAACGCTGGAACCGCTCACACCAGGAACGTGAACGCGAACGACTGCTTGCGGCCCTCGCCCCGTGTCATAGGTCCGCTGGACAGTTCCTAGCAGCATGTCAAGCCCCCATGGCACCTGCACTTCCGAGCCAGGCTCCGGGATATCCATCATTCTCCTCACCACGGTCGCTGACCACCAAGAAACCCCGCCAGATAGTCTCCCACCACAGCGTCCATTGTCACCGCCAGACCATCCAGAGCGCGAGACCATCGCTTAACGACACCCAGAGTGATCGGATATCTGTTGCGCTGCTGAAGCTTCAGGAACTCATCTTGATCGTCGTGAGCAATTGCGTTACGAGCTATATTGAGCGACTCAAGCTCATCATTCCACTTAGCGGCCTTAATGTTAGCTCTTTTGAGCGCTGGCCATAGCGACAGCCCTAGGTAGGAGAAATCGTTGCCAAGTGCAGCGGGCTGAGCATTTCCCTTGTCTAATTTACGCGCTCGCGACAAACCACTCCTGAGCACCACAGACAAGCTAGGATCGAGCTCGGTTATGGGATCACATAGCGCATCGGATGCCTCGTCATGCAAATCTCTCGCGAATCCCTGAAATTCTCCAGCTAGGCGCAGCGTTATGGACCAGTTGAGTTGACTGGTCCGCCATCTCCTGCCAGGTCCAGTACCCCCAACGCTTGCATGCACTGAAAATAGCTCATCTATTTTTCTTCTTCTCGTCCCTGACCATTCCAAGTATGCAGATGATGGCACGGAACCCCCTATCCCCCACGTACCCTCGCTGAATCACTCAACCGACAACAAGTGAGAGGCTACAGGATCACAGCCCAGGGGTGACCTTGTTCGCCCACACGAGATCGGAAGACCAGTGCCCCGAAGCGCCGCAAACTGCCATCGGCCTAACCGAACCAGATGCAACTCAGAGACTTGGCACCCTTGTCGAAGGCACGTTGCCGCCAGAGGCCGGCGGGTTCCCGTTCACCACCACGCTCTGTTGCGGCTCCTGAGGCTGCATTACTCCCTGACGCATAGAGTCCATCAGTTCCCCAGGGATCCCGATCTTCTTACTCCCCCAGAGCACTGCAGGACCCATCAGGAAGATCAAAGCGGCAGGCACGACAGCCGCTGCAGGAACGCCGAGCGAAATCATTACACCGGCAGCGATAGCAGCGAACAAAGCTCCCCACAATACAATGCGGCGATCACCCTTGTTCACCTCATCCTCAAGCTCTACCGGGGACGGTGGAACATAAGCAGGGAGCTCATCCTCGTCCAGCAATCCGAGCAATCGGCCAGATGAGAGGCGCTCCAGGATCTTCATAAGCATGGCCACCAAAGCGGGCATCGCACTCTCACCTTCTTTGAGCACTCGCCCAGCACACTCATCTAGCGCCATTTTGACCCGAACTGTGTGCTCGAATATTTCACCCTGCCGAGAAGAAGCGCCTTTTCTTATTTCGCTTTCACTGAAGCGAATCAACGCTCTGCCGATTTGATGAACCCTTCGATCAACCGTGATGATGGATGACTGGCGTTCTCGGACTTCGAGACACACAACTACACATCTGCAACATTCAAAGAAGGCCCTGCGGTGCCCCACCGCAGCCATCCGTACCCTAACTCGCCGTAGCTCCATAGGCCACCACATGATCGCAAAGACATAGAGGACAATTGCGATATAGAAGGGCTCCCTATCACCCAGCGTGTGAAACTCTGCCTAATACGCCTCCCGAACAAAAGGTGCTGCAGCCTGAGTCGACACAGCGAAAGCCGCAATGGGCAGCAGGAAGGCAGTAACGGCTCCCCACCGAGGAGTCACCTGTTGACTCCAAAATCCATCTAGAGCCATTGAATTCAACGTCTTGCCCGATATGGAGAAGCGAACGCCAAAAGATCGACAGCTAAGCCGAAGGCTCGATACTAGTTTGTTATGCCTTGCTGACGGAAGTCGGCCTCTGTGATGAAATAGAAGTTCATCCCGTGATGGCACCTGATGATTTACCGAGAATATAAAATTAAGTAACTTGGTGAGGAGGAAAGATCCCAGCGCCACTGTGATGCAGGTCGCGGAAAACTGCAGCCAGTTCAAGAATGTCACGAGAACACCCTACGAGCTGGACACGTAACTCGTGGTCGGAACGCGGGAGGAACTGCGGTCGATGCTCGTGCCGCTGTACGCAGCGGCCGGTACCCACATGCGTGATCGCTCCAGGTCGTCCATGGGACCATCACGTCAGCGAGCACACGTAGTGATCCTGTTCTGACATCCACTAGGGACATCAACGGCTCCGGACGCCGGCATCTCCAGGCGGTCTGGCACGGTCGGCGTGGCCAGGCGGCTCCCTGGCGGTGTCCCGCAGTGACCGAACTCCTAAAGCGGTGCTCTCAACCGACGGTGGACTCAGCCTTCCTCTTCCTCGACCAGGCCGCAGTCGAAGGGGAACGACTGCAAGAACTCCCGTCGCGCGGGATTCGGTTCTGCTTCGGCCAGGTCGGTGAGCACCTGCAAGAGGCGGTCGCGCTGGTCCAGAGGCAGCCGCAGCAGCTCCCCGCCCACACTTTCCATCATCTTCACCGCGGAGTCGGGGTCGACTTCATCGTCACCGCAACTGTCGAGGAACCAGAGGGCGTCGACAATCAACCCGGCAAGAGCCGGCACAAGTGGATCCATCGCAGTCATCCCCGCAACCTAGCCGACCCCTACGACAGCAAGGGCGCCATCCCCCGAGGCATGAGGAGGCTTCGAGCGTCCCGACTGGTGAGTGTCCAACTGCGTGACACCGCCGACGAACGATGGCGGACGAGCACGGACGTCTACGGAACATCAGCGCAGGTGACAGCCAAGCCGACCCGAGGCAGCACCCCCGTCCCAGTTGCTTCGGGACGAAGAAGTCTCCACACAACGAAGCTGCCAGCCAGTTCCAGCCAGGTGTGATGACACTTCACCTCAGATCACTGCTGTCCACCTCTACCAAAAGGGCCAGGGAGAAGCTCAAGCATTCTCAGAGCCCGGCGCCGGTAGATCAGCGCGACGGCGCACAGGGCGACCGCAGCGACCGCCGGCCCCATAGCTCCATCAGGCAAGCCCATCGAAGAAAGCGAAGCAGCACCTGCCACGGTCAAAATTGCAACAGCCATCAGACGGAGCGTTTCCCGGTCACGGGCCGGGGCGACATCAACCAGCTCGGCCTCATCTAGCAGGGCCCCGACACGCCCATCGCTATAGCGCGCGGCCACGACAAGCAAAAGAGTGGCTAGTTCTCGTAGTGCATCAGCGGGATCAGTATCAAGGCGCTCCTCCGCCACACGAAGGCGTGCAACCACCTGTCCTGCGTGCCGGTGCAGGATCTTGCGGCGATGCCAGCGCAGAATAGGAGTAACTCCCCTTGTCCGGCGCGCCGCCCAGATGGCGCCTTCAACCTCCCGCAGCGCAGAACCTGCATTCCGCAGACGCTGGGCGCCACGATTTCCGTTCCCTGCCCCGTATGCATCACCGCAGGCTACTATCGCCTGCACTGCGACAGCGGTGAGGTTGTAGCGGTACGCAAGACCACTTGTAGCGACGTCGGCCAGCGGCCCGGGGTACCGCCCGCTAAGCGCGACAAAACCCGCAATCAGTGGACCGAAGTACATCATTACCGCTATAACCACTGCGATAGGCGTAGCTATGAAGACGACGTAAAGCATGGCGGGGCCCGCAACGTAGTCGGGGGACCCCCTAGTCCAGGCTTGCAACTTTTCAACCAGGTAAGACCAGGTGGATGGGTCAGGGACCTTGCGCCATAGCAGTGTGCTCAGTCTGCCAAGCGCGCGCAGCACTGGCCACAGCAGCATGACCGCGTACATCACAACAACCAACTTGATGATCCTGAATGGGACACTTCTGCCAGCATGGACACGGCGCACGGCCAAGTGAACTGATCTAGGAACAGAGTTGGAGATGCCAAGACGGTGCACGGCCGTATTTAGTTCAGCTATGACCTTCTCGGCCTCGCGACGGGCAGAAGCTCGCCGCCGGCCCCAGATCAATGCGGCAATTCGGGCTTTCAGAGGAGACGGTCGCGTGTTGGCTTCAGCGCGCTGCGCCTGTGTGTCACCGCATGGTTCCTCGGTTAAGACGCTTACTCGCCTCGCTTCGAGTTCCGGCGGCTGCGAAGCACAATCTGGGACGCCAGTCAGAGATCGCTGCTGATCCATGGTCGCATCGTGCTCCGCAGGCACCGCGGTCGCAGGAAAACCGCTAATCCGTTACATAACGAACCCGTAGCACATGTGGCGAAGGGCATGGGCTCCAAGCCCGATAGCTTTACTTTCAGTACCCGCTAGGGCCGGGCCAGGTCAGATCCTCCATTGCCAGGCCTGCCGACTTACAGCCCCGAATGAAGTCGCGTGCCGCTTGCGGGGTGACCGCAGCAGTGCCATGCACAGTGTTGTTGCGCAAGCGGCGGAGGTCGTTCAGGACGTCCACCACATCTTGGTCCAGGCCAGCCGCTTGAAGCATCCGCACCAACTCCCCCGGTGGCACCCGCCCCGGCCCCGGACGTCGCGGCTGGATTCTCGGGTACAGAGTGAGGATCTCCTCGGCGAAAGTCTGCAAGGCATTCCAAGCGGAGACGATCGCTCCAGTTGGAGAGCGGTCGATAACATCGTCTGGCTGATCAATCGCTGACCACAGCGTTTCCAGTCGCCGACGCACTGCCTCACCAGGGGGCTCTTGAGGCTCGGCACCAGGCCGCGGCTCGGGTCGCGGCTCAGGCTCGGGCTCGGGTTGCGGCTCAGGCTCGGGCTCGGGTCGCGGCTCAGGCTCTGGGCCAGTTGGCACCATCTCTTCTTCCGCCACCAACTCCGCACGATCACGAACACGTCGTGCCTCGTTCTGGAACTCTAGGGCGCCGACGGGCATTTCGACCCGGCTCAAACGTCCGATAGCTTCACCAACTCGATGACGCCACAGCCAGACCAATGTGAGTGTCACTACGGGCCAGACGAGCGCCTGTATGTACTTGAGAACCAGCTCAGCGACTGCCACGCACGTATAGTGCCGCCATCTCAGGGCTGTGCACCAGGTGATCAGCGACACAAGTCTGGCAAACACACCTGCGTGATTCGTTGTCCTGGTCTTTGTCCAGTGTGCCGACGGCCGTCGCCGTTCACTACCGTACGTACACCCCTCTGCCCTGCCCCGTGAACCTCCACGAACGCCCCTGTACGACCGCGCGGACAGTTGGAAAGCGTGTTGGCGATGCAATTTTCAGCAATCGTCTGGGCGTGCCGGGCCCGGTTGGGCCTGCCGTACGCCGGTGCACGCCACCAGCGATCTGCCGTCCTCGTCGACAAACAGTATGAAGATCCACGCTCCATCGGCCGTCTTGATCTGGCCCAGTCGAACTGGTCGGCCGTATAGGTCGAGGCAATGCACGGCCCGCGCCAAGCCGGAAGTTTCGATGCCCCTCCGAAGGGTGTGGCGGAGTCGGCGTCCGTAGATCTTCGCGAGCGACTCCGATGACGTCGTTCCGTCCCAGACAACGTAGGAAGCGCCGACGCGGAGAGCCGACAGCGCGGCCAACGACGGGTCGTCGCCACCGCCCAGCAGCCGTTCGAGCTGTGCCCGCTCCATGGACCCACCCCCGGTCAGGATCCTGCTGTACAGCAACGAAGTACAGCAACCCCAGCAACCGCCAGCAACCGACACCGGCCCGCACGGCCCTCCCCGCGGCCTGTATGACCTCCAATGACCAATCTCTACAGAGCTACGGATCAGAAGGTTGCAGGTTCGAATCCTGCCGAGTGCACAGCAGGCCAGGGGCCCCGGAGAGATCCGGGGCCCCTGGTGTTTCCCGGGGTGTTCTCTTCGTGGTGCCGGAGCGCCGGGGTGCCGGTTCAGTCCAGGAGGCCGGACTTGGCGATCGCGTAGCCGAGTTGGGCGCGGCTGGAGCTGCCGAAGCGCTGGGACAGGCGGCTGGTGTGTTCGGCGACCGTGCGGCGGCCCATGCCCAGTTCCCGGGCGATCCTCTCCTCGGTGAAGCCCTGGACGAGCATGCGCATGATGCTGCGCTGGAGGTCGCTGGTGACGGCGACGGAGCGGCGGTAGCCCTCCGTCGTGGGGACGGGGGTGGCCCTGTTCCAGGCGCGCTCGAAGGAACGGCCGAGGAAGTGCACCAGGGCGGGCTGGTGGATCTCGACGAGTTCGTCCGGGACGGGGGACGCCGCGTACGCCACGCGGCGGTCGAAGATCATGAGGCGGTCCAAGGGCTCGCTCAGGGTGCGGGCCTCGGCGCCCTCCCGCACGATGCTGTCGATGTACTCCAGGGTCGGGCCGTGGGTGCGGATCGTGTGCTGGTAGATGACCCGCTTGCGGACCCCGCGCCGCAGTGCGGGGAGGTCGCGTTCGAGGACGCCGGCCAGGATCTCGGGTGAGCGTCCCGGGCCCGGCTGCGCGGTCACCAGGTCCGTCCGGCACTCGTCCAGTGCGCGCCGGACGGTCGCGTCCACGGCCTTCCCGCCCCGGACGAGCGTCACGTCGGGGGCGCGGGAGGCGCGGGCGCGGCGGTACGCGTCCTCGATCAGCGCGAACGCCTCCGTGGCGGCGGCCAGTTCTGTCCGCCGGCGGGTGATGGCCCGTTCGAGCGGGGCGAGACGGTGGGCCGCCGCGACGGACGGCGGCACGATCCGTACCAGGTCCGGGCCGTCGGCGCAGGGGACGACGAGCCCGAGCCTGTGCAGACAGGCGGGCACCTCACCCGCGATGAGCGGCTCCGCCCGGTCGGGCGTCGTGCCCGGTGCGCGCGGCTCCGCCCGGTCCGGGGCCGTGGCAGTCCGTTCGTACAGGGCGAGTCCTGCGGCGCAGAGGTCGGTGGCCTCACACGTCCCGGAGCACGTCCGTTCCATCCGCGGAAATCCCTTTCTCCACGTGATCACCCCCCGCGTGTTCGTGCGGTGCATGATCGCGCTGTCACGGAATGTAGCCACCCGGTTCCCGGCGCCGCCACCATTCCCGAATGGCGGAACAGGCTGCCGCTGCCCGCGTGCGGTGGGGCCGGCCGGTCGATCGAGGAGCGCACATGAACTTATCCGCACACCGTGTCGCGGTCATTGGAGCGGGGCACATGGGCACGGCGATGATCGCTGGCCTCGTGGCCAGTTCCGAGGGGCCCCGGCCCGTGGTAGTGGAGACCGACGGAGCGCGGCGCGCCGCGGTGCTGGAGCAGTTCGGGACCGTGGCGCGGGAGCGTTACGAACCCGGCTGCGCGGACACGGTCATCCTGGCCGTGCAGCCGCAGCAGTTCGAGGCGCTGGCCCGGGACCTGGCCCAGGGCGCCTTCGACGGCACGCTGGTCGTCTCCGTCATGGCGGGCGTGAGCATCCGGACCATGACGGAACTGCTGGGCACCGCCCGCGTCGTCCGGGCGATACCCAACACGCCCTCCGAGATCGGCTTCGGGATGACGGTGCTGGCCCCCGGGGAGGCGGTCACCCCGGACGACGTCGTACGCGCGGAGGGCGTCCTGGCGCTGCTCGGCCGGGTCCTGACCGTGTCCGACGAGGCCCTGATCGACGACGCGACCGCGCTGTGCGGGGGCGGACCGGCGTTCGTCGCCTACCTCGCCGGTGCGCTGTGCGACTTCGCCGTGGGGGCCGGTTTCGACGCGGGCCAGGCCCGGTCGATGACGGCGCAGGTGCTGCGGGGCACGGCGGAACTGCTGGACCGTGTGGACCGTACGCCGCAGGAACTGTGCGCCGAGGTCATGACGCCCGGCGGCACGACCGAGCAGGGCATCTTCCACTTCCGTGACAAGGGGCTGGCGGACATCGTCGTGAAGGGGCTGGACCGGGCCGCCCGCCGGTCGCGCGAACTGGACGGGATCGTCCGGTGACCCTCCGTCCCACGGCTTCGCCGTCCCACACCGTCAGGAAAGCAGGGGGATCATGCTGGGCGTGACACGTGGCCACCTCCAGGACGCCGCGACCGGATGGGTGTCCTCCGAGACGTCCTACGACGCCTATTTCGGCCTCGGGCAGGTGCTGCGCCTCCTGGACCGGCCCGGGGTCTTCAAACTGAGCCCGGCGGGGCTGGCCCTCGGCGACTACCTGGTGCGCTCCACCGACCGTGACGTACTGGCGGGCAGGGTGCTCGACATCGGCACCGGCAGCGGCGCCCAGGCACTGCTGCTGCGCGGCATGGGCGCGGACGACGTGGTCGCCACGGACGTCAGCGCGCCCGCCGTGGAGACGGCGGCCGAGAACGAGCTGCTCAACTTCCCCGACCGCCGCGTCGTCTTCGAGCGGACCAGCCTCTTCGGCGACCGCGCGGCGTCCGGGCGGTTCGACCTCGTCGTCTTCAACCCGCCCGGCTGGCGCACCCCGTCGCGGGAGTGCCGCCGGGATCTCGACCGGGCCGGGCTCTCCGCCCTCGACCTGTCGGCGATGTTCTCGGGCGAGACCGTACTGCTGGACTTCCTGCGGCGCCTGCCTGACCACCTCACCCCGTCGGGGCGCGCGGTCGTCGGCCTCAACTCCATGACGGGCATCCGGGAGGTCTTCACGCGGCTGGCGCGCGAGCAGGCCGGCGCGGCGCTGCGGTTCCGGCTGCTGGAACGGCACAGTTTCCCGCTGTTCTTCTACACGCGGGACTGGCAGAAGGCGCGCGAGACCCTGCTGACGGAGTTCCGCCGTTGGCGCGAGGAGCACGGCGCCGCGTTCAGCGTCGACTCCGACGGGACGCTGCACTGGTCGTACGAGATCGTCGAGATCCGGCTGAGGTCCGACGGGGAGGTGGCCGGCGGATGAGCGGGGCGTCGCGTCGGGCCGGAGGGCTCGGGGTGGGCGCGATGGCGGTCGCCAACGTCATCCTCGGCACCTCGTCCCTGTTCTGGCGGGAACTGGGCGCGGTGTCGCCGGCCACCCTGCTCGGCCACCGCATCCTCGTCTCGCTGGTCACCCTGGGCATCGCCCTGGTGGTCCTCGGCCGGGTCCGCGCCGCCCTGGAGACGGCCGCCGACACCCGGCTGCTGCTGATCCACCTGGCTGCCGCGGTGCTGGTGTGCGCCAACTGGCTCGCGTTCATCTGGGGGTCGATCCACGGGCGGGTCATCGAGACGGGCCTCGGGTACCTCCTCGCGCCGGCGCTCACCATCGCCCTCGGCGCGGCCGTGCTGCGCGAACGGCTCGGCAGGGTCAGGGCGGCGGCCCTCGGCACGTGTCTGCTGGGCATCGTGCTGCTCATCACGCGCAGCAGCGAGCTGGAGTGGTGGGTGTACGTCACGATCGGCACCACCTGGGGGACGTACAGCTTCCTGAAGAAGCTCACGACCGCCGACCCGGTCACGGGGCTCGCCCTGGAGACCGCGCTGCTCGCCCTCGGCGTCGGCGTGGCGGTCGCCGTCTCGTCCTACTCGCTGGACCCGGGGCCGGCCGCGGACACCACCGACGTCGTGCTGCTCGCCCTGTGCGGGCTGGTGTCCGTCACGCCGCTCTGGCTGATCGCCTACGGCGCGAAGAAGGTGACGCTGACCACCGCGGGCTTCATGCAGTACGTACTGCCGACGACCCAGCTGGTCGTCGCGCTGGTCTGCTACGGACAGCGGCCGTCCGGCAACACGCTCCTGTGTTTCGGCGTGGTCTGGCTGGCGCTGGTCTCCATCGTCGCGGAGTCCGCGGTACGGGCCCGCGGGAAGCGCCTCCGGCGACCGCCGGAGGCGGCTCCCGCGGAGCACCGGCAGAACCTTCCGGATCGGCAAGAGGGGAGTCGTCTGTCATGAACCGCGACGTGCTGGTGGTCGGTGCCGGTGTCTTCGGCGCGGCCACGGCCTGGGCCCTGGCCGAGCGCGGTGCCCACGTCCTCGCCGTGGACGCGCACGGCCCGACGCACCGGTACGGCTCCTCGCACGGCGAGGGCCGGATCTTCCGCCGTGCCTACTGGGAGGGCCCCTCGTACCTGCCGCTGCTCGACCGCGCGTACGAACTCTGGACGGAGCTGGAGGAGACGGACGGCGAGCCCCTGCTGGTGCGGACCGGCGGGGTCTTCGTCGGGTCCAGCGACAGCGGGGTCGTCGACAGGAGCCGCCGTACGGCGCTGCTCGGCGGGATCGAGCACGCGGTCTGGGACGCGGAACGGCTCGCCGAACGGTTTCCGTGGTTCGGGGTCGACCCGGACATGGAGGCGCTGTACGAACCCGGTGCCTGCACCGTCCTGGCGACGCGGGCCCGGCTGGCGATGCTCGACGCGGCCGTCCGCCGGCGGGCCGGCGTCCGGTTCGGCGACGAGGTGGTGGCCGTGCGGTCCGCCGCGCAGGGCCTGGACGTGCGGCTGCGCTCGGGGGAGACCGTCTCGTGCGGATCGGTCGTCCTGGCGACCGGGCCTTGGGCGGGGCAGCCCCTGGACGCAGGGGCCATGGACCCGGCGGTTCTGGGTGCGGAGTTCGGTGCCGTGCTGCGGCCGGTGCGGGTGCCGGTGTACTGGTTCCGGGCGGACCCCCGGCTCGGCACCGCCGGCTTCCCTGCCTTCCTCCACGAGTCGGCCGACGGTCGGGTCGTCTACGGCCTTGCCGAACAGAGCGCGACGCGGGGCGTGGACGGGCCGCTGGTGAAGATCGGCTTCCACAACCACCAGCAGCGTCCGGGCGACCCGCGGGACACGGCCCCGCACGACGTACCGCCCGCGTTCCGCCGGGAGATGTCCGAGGCGGTGGCACGCGTCTTCACCGGCATCGATCCGGAACCGGTGAGCTGGCGGAACTGCTACTACACCCTGACCCCCGACGGCGGCTTCGTCATCGACCGCGCGGCGCGCGATCCCCGGATCGTCCACGTCGCGGCCTGTTCCGGGCACGGCTTCAAGTTCGCCACCGCCGCGGGGGAGTGCGCGGCGGCGCTGGCGCTCGGGGAGACCCCGGGGATCGACCTGGAGCCGTACGGGGCGCAGCGGTTCGGCGGCAGTAGGACAGGATCTGACCTTCATCCTGCCTAGCGTGGTTCTCGTCGACGGCACTACAGACCTACCGACGGGCGGAGACCACCATGAGCAGCAACGACCTGAGGACCGCGGGCCCGGACGAGCGGCAGGACGTCACCGGTGAGCGTGCCGAGTGGCTCCAGGCGCTCGGCAAACAGCGGCACTTCCTGCGGTTCACGGCCCGCGGCCTCGGTGACGAGCAGGCGCGGCGGCGGACCACCGACAGCGAACTGTGTCTGGGCGGACTGATCAAACACGTCACCGAGGTCGAACGGGGCTGGTGCGACTTCATCCAGCGCGGCCCGTCGGCCATGCCGGACTTCACGGCGATGACCGAGGAGGACTGGGCCCACCGGGCGGACGGCTTCCGGCTGCTGCCCGACGAGACGCTGGCCGGCGTTCTGGACGCCTACGCGGAGGTGGCCCGCCGCACCGACGACCTGGTCGTCACGCTCCCCGACCTGGACGCGGCGTGGCCGCTGCCGAAGGCCCCCTGGTTCGAACCCGACGCGCACTGGTCGGCCCGCCGGGTCCTGATGCACATCGTCGCCGAGACCGCCCAGCACGCCGGCCACGCCGACATCATCCGTGAGTCGCTGGACGGGGCGAAGAGCATGGGTTAGCCGGTCGGCCGGGGGACTCGTCGGCCCCGATGTCAGTGGGTCCCCCTACTCTCGGCAGAGATGGCACAGACATGGACGTGTTCGGGGCTGCGGTGGTCCGCCGATGGTCCCGTGCTGGGCTGGGGCGGTGGGCGCGAGTCGCCGCTGACCTGGGGGAAACGCGTGGCCTTCGGGGTCGCGGACGGGGGTGGGCGGACGTGTGTGGGGGCGCGGGGGAACGTCTGTCCGCTGCGGGCCGGGGTCTCGGCGCGGAGCACCGGCGCCCGCTGCGAGGAGTGCGCGCGGCTGGACCGGGCGCACTCCGTCGCCGCCGACACCCTTGCCGACGACCCCCGCCCCTACCGGGTCTACCTCGCGTGGTTCGGGCCGGGGATGGCGAAGGTCGGCATCACCGCGCTGGAGCGCGGGTCCGCGCGGCTGCTGGAGCAGGGGGCCGTCTGCTTCAGCTGGCTGGGCAGCGGGCCGCTGATGGCCGCGCGGCGCACGGAGGAACTGCTGCGGGCCGCGCTGCGGGTGCCCGACCGGATTCCGTACGCGCGCAAGCGTGCCGTGCGGGCCGCGCTGCCCGGTACGGAGGGCGAGCGGGCCGCGGAGATCGAGGAGCTGCACCGGCGGGCCCTGGCGCTCGGGGCGTGGCCCGAGTCGCTCACGCCGGCGCCGTTCCGGGCCGTCGATCACGTCGGGGCGTTCGGGCTGCCGGGGAGCGGCGGGCCGGTCGTGGGGGAGGTGACCGAGCTGGTCGCGGGAGGGGCCGTCGGGGGTGAGCTCGTCGCCGCCGCCGGGCCCGATCTCCATCTGGCGACCGGGGACGGGGTCGTCGTGCTGGACAGCCGGCTCATGACGGGGTGGGAGCTGGTGCCGCTGCCGCTGCCGCTGCCGGTGGACGAGAGCGGTGGCGGACGGGTCGACGTACCCGTGCGGGCCCTGCGGGTGACGGGGGACGGCGGACGGCAACAGGACGGGCTGTTCTGAGAAGGGGGCGAGGGGAAGAGGGCTCGGGAGGTAAGAGAGTCCAGGGGGGTCAGGGGGATCAAGGGGATCAGGGGGCCAGGAGGTCCTGAGAAGCACCTGTGGGTTTCTCAGAGAAATCACAGGTTGGGGAAAGGGTGTTCTCAGAGGCCCCCGCCAGGGTGTGGAGCATGACCACGACCTCGCCCCAGGGGCGCACCGAACTGCTCAGGCCGGACGGGAGCCCCGTCCGAGTGCTTGTGGTGGACGACGAGATGTCGATCACCGAGCTGCTGTCCATGGCCCTGCGCTACGAAGGCTGGCAGATCCGCAGCGCCGGAGACGGACAGGGCGCGATCCAGACCGCCCGCGAGTTCCGGCCCGACGCCGTCGTCCTGGACATGATGCTGCCGGACATGGACGGCCTGAGCGTGCTCGGCCGGCTGCGGCGCGACCTGCCCGACGTGCCGGTGCTGTTCCTGACCGCCAAGGACGCGGTCGAGGACCGTATCGCCGGGCTGACGGCCGGCGGCGACGACTACGTCACCAAGCCGTTCAGCCTGGAGGAGGTCGTCGCGCGGCTGCGCGGCCTGATCCGCCGGTCCGGCGCGGCCGACCGCCGCTCCGACTCCGTCCTGGTCGTCGGCGACCTCACCCTCGACGAGGACAGCCACGAGGTGGCGCGCGGCGGGGACAACATCCACCTCACCGCCACCGAGTTCGAGCTGCTGCGCTTCCTGATGCGCAATCCGCGGCGCGTGCTCAGCAAGGCGCAGATACTCGACCGGGTCTGGTCCTACGACTTCGGCGGCCAGGCCAACGTCGTCGAGCTGTACATCTCGTACCTGCGCCGCAAGATCGACGCCGGGCGCGAGCCGATGATCCACACGCGCCGCGGGGCCGGTTACCTGATCAAGCCCGCGGTGTCATGACCCGGCGACGACCGCAGCCGTCGCGTTCGTCGAAGTCGTCGAAGTCGTCGAAGTCGTCGAGGTCGGCGAAGTCGTCGCAGGGCTCGCAGCCGTCGCGGCGACCGCGACGTCAGCCGCGGGCCCCGCGCCCGCGGACGCTGCGGACGCGGCTCGTCGTCGCGTCGGTGGCGTTGATCGCGGTCGTGTGCGCGGTCATCGGCACGGTCACGACGATCGCGCTCAACCAGCACCTCTACGAACAGCTCGACGAGAAGCTGCACGAGTCGGCGATGCGCGCGGTCGGCGGCCGCATGATGGACAAGCCCGGCGCCGACTCGGGACTTCCCGTGCCCGGTACCGTCCCGGGCCAGCCGAACGGCTCCGCCGCCGACGACTCCAAGACGGCCGAGGAGAAGGTCGAGGAGTTCGTCACGCAGGGGCCGAACCAGCGGGGCACCGTGGCCGCCTACGTGGAGAACGGCACGATCACCAGCGCGGCCGTCGCCGAGGAGAAGAACGACAGCAACGGCGCCTTCAAGAGCATGGAGCCCGACGAACTCGGCACCGCGGCCAAGGCGGCGCTCGCCGGCGTCTCCCAGGACGGCGACGCGCACTCCGTCGACATCCCCGGCCTCGGCGGCTACCGCGTCGAGTTCATCACCAGCGGCGACGGCGACTCGTACTACGTCGCCGTCCCGACCGCCGAGGTCACCAACACCATCAACACGCTGATCATCGTCGAGGTCAGCGTCACCGCCGCCGGACTCGTCGCGGCCGGCATCGCCGGCTGGGTACTCGTCGGCGTCGCCACCCGCCCCCTCCGCAAGGTCGCCGCCACCGCCACCCGCGTCTCCGAACTCCAGCTGCACTCCGGCGAGGTCAACCTCAACGAGCGTGTCTCGGAGTCGGAGTGCGACCCGCACAGCGAGGTCGGACGGGTCGGGGCCGCGCTCAACCGGATGCTCGACCACGTGCACGGCGCGCTGCACGCGCGCCAGGAGAGCGAGACGCGGGTCCGGCAGTTCGTCGCGGACGCCAGCCACGAGCTGCGGACCCCCCTCGCCTCCATCCGCGGGTACGCCGAACTCACCCGCAGAGGCAGGGAGCAGGTCGGGCCCGACACCCGGCACGCGCTCGGCCGCATCGAGTCCGAGGCGGGCCGGATGACGCTCCTCGTCGAGGATCTCCTCCTCCTCGCCCGGCTCGACGCCGGCCGCCCGCTGCAGTTCGAGCAGACCGACCTCGTACCGCTCCTCGTGGACACCGTCTCCGACGCCCGCGCCGCCGGCATGGACCACAACTGGCGGCTCGAACTGCCCGACGAACCCGCGCTCGTGTCGGCGGACGCCGCCCGGCTCCAGCAGGTGCTGGTCAACCTGCTCGGCAACGCCCGTAACCACACACCGCCCGGGACGACGGTCACCGCGCGGGTGCGCTGGGACGGTCCCTGGCTCTGCCTGGACATCGAGGACAACGGGCAGGGGATACCCGCCGAACTGCTCCCGCACGTCTTCGAGCGGTTCGCGCGCGGCGACTCCACCCGCTCCCGGGCCACCGGGTCCACCGGTCTCGGGCTCGCCATCGTGCAGGCCGTCTCGGCGGCGCACGGCGGCGCGGTGACCGTCGACAGCGTCCCCGGCAGGACCGTGTTCACCGTGTATCTACCGGCGCTTTCCGTGCCCGTACCCGCGCTCCCCGCCGTCGCGAGCGCCCCCGCGGACACCCCCGCGGGCGTGCACCCCGACCCCCGGACAAACTGGGCATCGCACTCACAGGTGCAGCACAGCGCCACCACACGGGTGCGACAGGGCAGTTGAGAAGAGTCGGTCCCATGCGAACCGACTCTTCTCCGGGCACCCTGCCGGCGCGGGAGCACCTCCCGGCCGCGGGGGCCGGTACGCCTGTCCTGGACGTAGTGATCCCCGTCTACAACGAGGAGAAGGACCTCCAGCCCTGCGTGCGCAGACTCCACGACCACCTGGCGCGCACCTTCCCCTACGCCTTCCGCATCACCATCGCCGACAACGCCTCCACGGACACCACCCCGCACGTGGCGGCGCGGCTGGCGGCGGAACTCGCCGAGGTGCGCTCCTACCGCCTGGAGCAGAAGGGCCGCGGCCGGGCTCTGCGGACGGTCTGGTCGGCGTCGGACGCGCCGGTCCTCGCCTACATGGACGTCGACCTCTCCACCGACCTCAACGCGCTGCTGCCGCTGGTCGCGCCGCTGATCTCCGGCCACTCCGACCTCGCGATCGGCTCCCGGCTCAGCCGCAGCAGCCGGGTCGTGCGCGGCGCCAAGCGCGAGTTCATCTCCCGCTCCTACAACCTCATCCTGCGCGGCTCCCTCCAGGCCCGCTTCTCCGACGCCCAGTGCGGCTTCAAGGCGATCCGCGGCGACGTCGCCCGGGTGCTGCTGCCGCTGGTCGAGGACAGCGGCTGGTTCTTCGACACCGAGATGCTGGTGCTCGCCGAGCGCGCGGGACTCCGTATCCACGAGGTCCCCGTCGACTGGGTCGACGACCCCGACTCCACCGTGCACATCGTCAAGACGGCCAGCGACGACCTCAAGGGCGTGTGGCGGGTGGGCCGGGCGCTGGCCACCGGCTCGCTGCCGCTGGACCGGCTGGGCCGCCCCTTCGGCGACGACCCGCGCGACCGCGACCTCACCGACGTCCCCCGCGGACTGGCCCGGCAGCTCGTCGGGTTCTGCGTGGTCGGCGCCCTGTCGACCCTCTTCTACCTGCTGCTCTACAGCGCCTTCCGGACCTTCGGCGGCTCGCAGCTCGCCAACGCGCTCGCCCTGCTGGTCTCGGCGGTCGCCAACACCGCCGCCAACCGGCGGCTGACCTTCGGCGTCCGGGGCCGCGGCGGCGCCGTCCGCCACCAGGCGCAGGGCCTCGTGGTCTTCGGCATCGGCCTCGCCCTCACCAGCGGCTCGCTCGCCGCGCTCAACGCGGCCACCACCGACCCGGCCCACTCCACCGAGCTGGCCGTGCTGATCGCCGCGAACTTCGCCGCCACGGTGCTGCGGTTCCTGCTCTTCCGCGCCTGGGTCTTCCCCGACCGCCGCGACGACGAGCCGCCGGCCTCCGGTGGCGGCGGCACCCCGGTCCACGCCACGACGGTCCCCGGGGCCCCCTCGTCACCGGCGGCCCCCGGAGCCCCCATGTCACCGGCGGCCCCGACCGGCCCCTACGCGAACTTCCACCCGTACGCCCCCCTGCCGCAGCGACCGCTCCCGCGCGCGCCCCAGCGCCCCGCGGAGGCCACCATGCCGTTGCAGCCGGTGCGGCCGGCCGACCCCGACCTCAGGGATGCGCGATGACCACCGACTACGACCGAACGGACCGGACGGAGGCGCCCGCCTCCGGCCCCGGACCAGGCACCTGGCCACCGCCCTCGACGGCATCCCCGGCGACGGAACCGGCCACCGGCCGCGGGTTCGCGCCGCGCAGACTCTGGCAGGGCCACCCCGAGGACCCCCGCTGGGCCCGCCCCGCCCTCCTCGCGCTGCTCCTCGCCACGGCCGTCCTCTACCTCTGCAACCTCAGCGCCTCCGGCTACGCCAACTCCTTCTACTCGGCGGCCGTGCAGGCGGGCAGCCAGTCCTGGAAGGCGTTCTTCTTCGGCTCGCTGGACGCGGCGAACGCCATCACCGTCGACAAGCCCCCGGCCGCGCTCTGGCCGATGGAGCTGTCGGTGCGGATCTTCGGCCTCAACTCCTGGGCGATCCTCGTCCCCGAGGTCCTCATGGGCGTGGCGACGGTCGCCCTCGTGCACGGGTCCGTGCGCCGCCGGTTCGGCCCCGCGGCCGGTCTGATCGCGGGCACGGTGCTGGCGCTGACGCCCGTCGCGGCGCTGATGTTCCGGTTCAACAACCCGGACGCCCTGCTCGCCCTGCTGATGTCCCTCACCTGCTACCTCGTGGTGCGGGCGCTGGAGGACGGGCGGACCAAGTGGCTGGTGTGGGCGGGCGTGGCCGTCGGCTTCGCCTTCCTCGCCAAGACCCTCCAGGCGTTCCTGATCCTCCCGCCGCTCGCGCTCGTCTACGGCGTCTGCGCACCGGTCGCGCTGAGGAAGCGGCTGGGCCAGCTCGCGCTGTCGACCGCCGCGATCGTCGTCTCCGGCGGCTGGTGGGTCGCGGTCGTCGAACTGTGGCCGGCGTCGTCCCGGCCGTACATCGGCGGCTCGCAGAACAACAGCTTCCTGGAGCTGACCTTCGGCTACAACGGCCTCGGCCGCCTCAGCGGAGAGGAGACCGGCAGCGTCGGCGGCGGTGGCGGCGGCACGGGCGGCGCCACCGGGCAGTGGGGCGAGACCGGCTGGGACCGGATGTTCAACTCCGAGATCGGCGGCCAGATCTCCTGGCTGCTGCCCGCCGCGCTGATCCTGCTCGTCGGTGCCCTCGTCCTCACCCGCCGGGCCGCCCGCACCGACACGGCCCGCGGCGCCCTGCTGGTCTGGGGCGGCTCGCTGCTGATGACCACGGCCGTGTTCAGCTACATGGCCGGCATCTTCCACCAGTACTACACGGTGGCCCTCGCCCCCTACCTGGCGGCCGTCGTCGGCATGGGCGCCGTCGCGCTGTGGCAGCGGCGCGCGGAACTGTGGGCCTCCCTCACCCTCGCGGGGGCCGTCACGGCGACCGCCGCCTGGGGGTACGTCCTGCTCAACCGCACCTCCGACTACCTGCCGTGGCTGAAGTGGCTGGTCCTCGTCGGTGGTCTGGTGGCCGCGCTCGGCCTCGTCTTCGCCGGTCGGCTGAAGACCCGGCTGGCGCTCGCGGCGGCCGGACTGGGCCTGGCGGCCTCGCTGGCCGGGCCCACCGCGTACACGGTCAGCACGCTCCAGGAGGGCCACACGGGCTCCATCGTCACGGCCGGTCCGTCCGGCGCGAGCATGATGGGCGGTTCTGGCGGCGGCGGGATGCCCGGCGGCGGCCAGGGCGGCTTCCCCGGCGGCGGCGGCACGGGCGGCGGCATGCCGGGCCAGAACGGCCAGGGCGGCCAGGGCGGCCAGAACCAGCAGAACGGCAACGGCGGCACGGGCGGCTTCCCCGGCGGCGGCACGGGCGGCGGCATGCCGGGCCAGAACGGCCAGGGCGGCGGTCAGAACGGGCAGAACCAGGCCCCGCAGGGAGCCCCGGGCGGTGGCGAATCCGGCGGCCCCGGTGGCGGTGGCGGTGGCGGCATGGGCGGCCTGCTCAACGGCGCCGACGTCGACTCCGAGGCCAAGGAACTGTTGGAGACCGACGCGGACCGGTACACGTGGGCCGCGGCGGCGATCGGCGCGCAGAACGCCGCCAGCTACCAGCTCGCCACCGGCTCCCCGGTGATGGCCGTCGGCGGCTTCAACGGCACCGACCCCTCACCGACGCTGGCCCAGTTCAAGAAGTACGTGGCGGAAGGGAAGATCCACTACTTCGTCTCGGGGGGCAGCACCGGCGGCGGCTCCGACGACAGCGGCACGGCCGCGCAGATCACGTCGTGGGTCGAGGAGAACTTCGAGGAGGTCACGGCCGGCTCGGCCACCTTCTACGACCTCACCCGGCCCACCGACGCGAGCTGACGGCCGTACCGACGGCCGTATCGACAGCCGCATTGACAGCCGCATTGACGGCCGTACCGACGGCCTCCGTCCTCCGGGGCGGAGGCCGTCAGCCGTTCTCGGCCAGCCGCGCGGGGAAGCCCCCGGTGGCGACCGGCCCCCACCGCTCCGGCGTGATCCGGATGATCGACTTGCCCTGCTTCAGCATCGCCGCGCGGTACTCGTCCCAGTCGGGGTGTTCGCCGGCGATGTTCCGGTAGTACTCGACGAGCGGCTCCACGGAGTCCGGCGCATCGACGACCTCGGCGGTGCCGTCGATCTGCACCCACGGGCCGTTCCACTCGTCGCTGAGCACGACGACGGCGACCCGCTCGTCCCGGCGGGCGTTGCGGGTCTTGGCGCGCTCCGGGTACGTGGAGACCACGATCCGGCCCGAGTCGTCGACCCCGCAGGTCAACGGCGAGGCCTGGGGCCCGCCGTCGGCCCGCCGGGTCAGCAGCAGCGCGCGGTGGCGCGGTCGTACGAAGTCGAGCAGCTCGTCCAGGGAGACACGGGTGTTCGTAGCGATGTTCGGTGCCATGGCGGAAGCCTAGGCCGCGACGCCGTCACCGGAGCCCAACGCCTCCGCGAGACTGTCGTGGACCGGTATGTCGCGGCGCAGGCCGGACAGTTCCAGGACACGGCTGGGGACGCCCTCGGGGGTGGCCACGACGCGCAGCCGGACGCCGGCGGGCAGCCGGTGGCGCAGTTCGTCGAGGAGGCGGGCTCCCTGGGAGTCCATGAAGACGGTGCCCGTCAGGTCCAGGACCAGCAGAGGGGCGGGGCCGTCATCGGAACAGGCCGCTTCCAGGACGAGCGGCAGCAGCTCCATGGCGTTGCAGAAGTCGATCTCGGCGGGCAGTTCGAGCACGGTGTGGCCGGGAGGCCCGCACGGTGCTCCGGGTGGTGGAACTAAAGGCACGTCACTCACCTGACAGACGTCCGTCCCGGCTTCGACAGAGGGGCGGCCGCTTCCTGACCCGTCTACCATTCCACCACGCCGGAGGGTGGCCGCGGAAGGTGCTGGGGCGGACCGTCGGCCGGGCGTCACCTGCGTGCAACCGAGCAGCTAGAGTGCTATCCGTCCTGTGCTCGCAGTCGGGAATGTGCTGCGGAGCTCTCCTGCGCACGGCCGTACGGCCGTGCTCGCCGAAGAGGTTCGTGGTGACTGCGTCCGAATTTACCGATGTGCCGCGTTTTCCGGCTGGTTTCGAGCTGGCCGAGGCCCTTGCCGCGGCGGCTCGGGAACTCCGCGAGACGGTCACCCCGCACGGCACTCTGCGCACCGCCGTCAAGCTGGCGGTGACGCTCGTGCCCGGAGCCGAGCAGGCGGGGATCGCGGTGGTCGAGCGCGGCACCCGGCGCCGCATGATCGCGTGGAGCGACGAGTCGGTGCGCTCCGCGGAGTCCGCCCCCGGCGGCCGGGACCCGCACCCTCTGTGGGACCGCCTGTGGACGGCCCCCGTGGCGGTGCTGGACGACAGCAGGACGGAGACGGCGGCCCGGCCCCTGTCCGAGGCGGGCCTGCGGTCCGTGCTGTCGCTCAGGCTCCGCGCCGACCGCCGTACCCTGACCGTCCTCAACGCCTACGCCGCCCGGCCCAGAGTCTTCGACGAGGACGCCACCCGCGTCGGCCTGCTGCTCACCGCGCACGTCAGCCTGGCCCTGGACGCGGCGACCGAACGAGACCAGCTCACCGAGGCGATGCGCACCCGGGACCTGATCGGCCAGGCCACCGGCATCCTGATGGAACGCATGGACATAGACGCCGCCGGCGCCTTCGAGAGCCTGGTCAAGGCGTCCCAGCGGGAGAACGTGAAACTGCGCGACCTCGCCCGCCGCATCGTCGACTCCCACGAGTCTCCCGGGGGCCGAGGCGTTAACGAGCGGTGACGGGATATCCGTAACGGCATGACTGCCGAGACGCCCGACACGCTGGACCACGCCATGGTGCGCAGCCAGGGTCTCGACACCCTGCTGCGCGATCTGACCGACCGCGCGGTGCGGGAGGTGCCCGGTGCCTCGGCGTGCAGCATCACCGTGCGCCGGGCCGACCGGCTGCTGACCCTGGCCGGCAGCCGCGGCCTGCCCGGCGGCCTCGACCTGAGGCAGTACGAGAACGGCTCGGGGCCGTGTGTGGACGCCGCCGAGACGCAGAGCCCCCGCTACGTGCCGGACCTGGCCACGGAGACCCGGTGGCCGGAGTACACGCAGTACGCGCTGGCCACCGGTATCCGCTGCGTGCTGGCGTTGCCGCTGGCGCTGGAGGGCGAGGTCGGTGCCGCCCTCAACCTCTACGGCCTTCAGCCGGAGGCGCTCGGCGCGGGCCGGGAGGCGGCCCGCGCCTTCGCGGACCGGGCCGCCGGTGCCGTGGAGGCGTCGCTGCGCATCGAACGGCAGCGCTCCACGGCGGCCGACGTGCGCACCGCGCTGCTCTCCCGCAGCGTCATCGACCAGGCCGTCGGCATCCTGATGGTCCGCGAGCGGCTCGACGCGCAGGCCGCGATGGAGCGGCTGCGGCGGATCTCGCAGGACCGGAACGTCAAGCTCCGGGACCTCTGCCAGGACCTGGTCGACCGGGTCGCCGGAGCCGCCCGCTCACATCGCGGGCAGTGAGCCGCCCGGTCACATCGCGGGTCACATGGGGGGCAGTGAGTCGCCCTGGACCGCCTGGATGTCCAGCTCCACCTTGAGGGTGGTGCCGATGGCGGCGATGCCGGCCTGGAGGACCTGGTTGTAGTTCATGGCGAAGTCCTCGCGGCGCAGCTCCGTGGTGGCCTTGAAGGCCGCGCGGGTGCCGCCCCACGGGTCGGCGCCGGTGCCCAGGTAGGACAGGTCCAGGTCGACGGGGCGGACGACACCGTGCAGGCCCAGTTCGCCCCGGACGGTCCAGCGGTCGCGGCCGGCCTCGGTGACGCCCGTGGACCGGAAGGTGATGTCCGGGAACCGCTCGACGTCGAGGAAGTCCGCGGACTTCAGGTGGGTGTCGCGCATGCCGTTGCCGGTGTCGATGGAGGCCGCCTTGATGACCGCCTCCACCCGGGACTTGGTGACGTCGTCGGGGGCGATCTCCACCAGCCCGGCGAAGTCGGTGAACCGGCCGTGCACGCTGGAGATGCCCAGGTGCTGGGCGACGGCGCCGACGCTGGAGTGCGCCGGGTCGATGGTCCAGGGTCCCGGCGGCGGCAGCTCGGTGCCGCCCTGGCGGGCCAGGGTGACGGTGCCGACCTCGGCCCGGCCGCTGGCGGTCACGATCGCGCTGGACGCCGCCGGCGCGTAGCCCACGGCGGTGACGATCACGGTGTACGCGCCCGGCGTCAGCTCCGTGGTGTCCCGTACGGCGCCCTCGGCGTCCGCCTCGGCGCGCAGCACCTGCGTGCCGGTCATGTCGGTCACCGTGACGACCGCGTGCGACACGGCCCATCCGTCCCTGGTACGGATCCTCGCGGTCAGTCCCATCCCGTTCTCTCCCTCAAAAACCCAGTGGCGGCCTGAACCCAGTGGCGGCCTGAAAAGACCTGGTAAGACTCAGGAATTGCCTGAAAAGGCGCAGAAATTGGTCGTAAAGAGACCGGCCCGCGGCGGCGAGCGCGCCTCCGCTCAGAGCGCGCACGCCACCACGGGCCGGGGTTCTCGCTACTCGCCCGGGTGGGCGAGTTCGATGTCGTGGCCGTCCGCACCCTGTCCGTTGACGGTCAGGGAGGTCGCCACCGGCGGGTAGCCCGTCGCGATGACGGTGTACTCGCCGCTGTCCAGGTCGGTGAAGGCGTACGCCCCGTCCGAACCGGTGGTGGCGGTGCCGACCACGTTGCCGGCCGCGTCGACCAGCGTCACGCGGGCGTCGGCCAGCGGGCCGGCCGGCGCCTTGACGGTGCCCTGGACCTTGGCTCCGGCCTCCAGGTCGAGCTCGACCCGGGTGACCCCGGTGGAGCCGACCTCGACGGGCAGCGCCCGCGGCCGGAACCCGGCGGCGTTGACGGCCACGGTCACCGTGCCGGGCACCAGCTCGGCGAGGGTGAAGTCGCCGTTGTCGCCGGTGGCGGAGGTGGCCAGCAGGTCGCCGCGGACATCGGTCACGATGACCATCGCGTCCTTGACCGGCTGCCCGGTCGCCGCGGCCCGCACCAGACCGGTCAGTCCGCTGGTGCCGCTGAGCAGGACGTCGTACGCGACCGGCTCGTCGTTGACGACGATCGTCGACGCCTGCGGCTGGTAGCCGTCGGCGGAGGCGATCAGGACGTACGACCCTGCGCCGGGCGCGTCCACCGCGTAGGAGCCGTCGGCCTGCGCGACCGACCGGCCGAGCTGGCGTCCGCCGAGCGAGATCAGCGTGACGGCGGCCTGCGGGACGGGCGCGCTCTCGGCGCCGCGGACGAAGCCGCGGACCGGTATGCCGGCGGAGACGGGGACGTCGGGGACGCCCGCCGAGGCGACGGCGGCGAGCCGCTGGGTCTGCGTCACCGTGCCGGAGTCCGACGCGGAGGTGGCGGCGACCGCGGCGGCCGGGACCGGCTGGGCGGCCGGGGCGACGGCCTCGGCGGGGGCCGGGGCGGCCGGGGCGGCACTCTGACCGCCCGCCTCGGCGGCCTGCGCCAGGGCGCCGGAGGTGCGCAGCGGCACCTCCTTGATGAACAGCGTCACGAGGAAGCCGAGGAAGGCGATCGGCGCGACGATCAGGAAGATGTCGGCGATGCCGTGCCCGTAGGCGCTCTCCAGCCACTCGCGGATGCCGGGGGGCAGCAGGTCCATGTCCGGGATCGAGCTGCCGCCGGCCGCCTTGGCCGCCGCCGCCTGCTCCTGCGGGCTGAGCTGCCCGATGGTGTCGGAGGCGTAGTGGCTGATCCGGCTGGACATGATCGAGCCGAGCACGGAGACGCCGACCGCACCGCCGAGGGACCGGAAGAAGGTCACCACGGAGGACGCGGCACCGAGGTCCTGCGGGGCCACCTGGTTCTGCGTGCAGAGCACGAGGTTCTGCATCATCATGCCGACGCCGAGACCCATCAGCGCCATGAAGATCGCGATGTGCCAGTACGGGGTGTCGTAGCGCATGGAGCTGAGCAGGCCCAGGCCCGCCGTCAGCAGCACGCCGCCGGCCAGCAGCCAGCCCTTCCACTTACCGGTCTTGGTGATGATCTGACCGGAGACGGTGGAGGAGACGAAGAGACCACCGATCATCGGGATGGTCATGACGCCCGACATGGTCGGGGACTTGTCCCGGGCCAGCTGGAAGTACTGGCTGAAGTAGACGGTGCCCGCGAACATCGCGATGCCGACGAACAGCGAGGCGATCGACGCCAGGGTGATGGTGCGGTTCCTGAACAGGCGCAGCGGGATGATCGGCTCGCTGGCCTTGGTCTCGACGAAGCAGAAGACCAGCGCCAGCAGGACCGAGCCGCCGACCATGACACCGGTCTGCCACGACATCCAGTCGTACTTGTCGTCGGCGAAGGTGACCCAGATGAGCAGCAGGGAGACAGCGGCGGTGATGAAGAAGGCACCGGCCCAGTCGACCTTGACCTTGCGCTTGACGACCGGGAGTTTCAGCGTCTTCTGCAGGACGATCAGCGCGATGATCGCGAAGGGCACACCGACGTAGAGGCAGTAGCGCCAGCCGAGCCACGAGGTGTCGGTGATGACACCGCCGAGCAGCGGACCGCCGACGGTGGCGACCGCGAAGGTCGCGCCGAGGTAGCCGGAGTACCGTCCGCGCTCACGCGGGGAGATCATCGCGGCCATGATGATCTGGGCCAGGGCGGAGAGACCGCCGGCGCCCAGACCCTGGATGACACGTGCGCTGATCAGCATCGCCGGGTTCTGCGAGAGACCCGCGACGACCGAACCGACGACGTAGACGATCAGGGCTATCTGGACCAGGGCCTTCTTGCTGACCAGGTCCGCGAGCTTGCCCCACAGGGGGGTGGAGGCGGTCATCGCCAGCAGGGAGGCGGTGACGACCCAGGTGTAGGCGCTCTGTCCGCCGCCCAGGTCACCGATGATCTCGGGCAGGGCGTTGGTGACGATGGTCGAGGACAGGATGGCGGCGAACATGCCGAGCAACAGCCCGGACAGCGCCTCCATGATCTGCCGGTGCGTCATAGGAGCGCCTTCGGAGGAGCCTCCCCCGTGCTTGGCATGAGCCCGCACACCGGCTGGTGTGGTCGTTGCCATGGACTTCCTTTTCTTACGTGGTGATCGCGGGTGTACGGGTGGACTGCGCGTCCGGGGCGGGCGCGGTGGTCCGCGCCGGTGCCGACCGGCAGTCGTCGAAACTCGCCCTGAGCCGGGCCATGAGCCCCGCGAGCTGGCCGACCTCGTCGTCGGTCCAGTCGCCCAGGCGGTGGGCGAGCAGCTGTGTGGTCCGTTCGGACAGCTCGTCGAGCTGCTCCTGGCCCTCGGGCGTCAGGTGCAGGATGCGCGAGCGTTTGTCGGCCGGATCGGGGGACCGTTCGATCCAACCCCGATCGGCGATGTGGGCGACATGGCGGCTGGTCACCGACATGTCCACGGCGAGCAGCTCGGCGAGCTTGCTCATGCGCATGTCGCCGTGGCGGCCGAGCAACGTCAGTACGGCGACGGAACCTCCGGGGCAGTCGGCCGGCAGGATGCGGCCCAGCTCCCGTTTCACGGCGCCGAAGGCGCTGAACTGGCGGATCAGCTCCTCGTACTGCGCCTTCTCGGCCATCTGCACCTCCTGATTTGTTGCTTAGGGCAACCATAGGAGCCGTTGGTTGCTGAAGGCAAATAAAGAAGGTAAGAGAGCACTAAAAGCTTGGCAAAGGCAAGTATTGCGAACGTAAACGTGCTGGTAGGGCGTGTCGCGCCGCTCCGGGACCGGTCGCGGCCGTCGCCGCCCGCCCCGCGCTTGGGGCCGTCCGCCGGATTCGCTAGTGTCTCGCCTCATGGCTAACACCCAGGGCCCCCAGGGCAATTACGATCCCGCAGGCAGCACCCAGATGTTCCGCGCGTTCGTCGACGAGGACGGCCCGCAGACCCGGCAGTCGGCCGCCCCGGGCTCCTCCGGCCCCCGCGTCGGCCTGATCATCGGCGTCGTGGTCGCGGTCGTGGTGATCGCGGCGGTGGCGTGGCTGGCACTGAGCTGACCCGACCGCTCCGGCTCCGGCGCCGCCTCCGTGTCCGCACGGGGTGCGGCGCTTTGTCTTTGCCGGGGGCCGGGGGCCGGGGGCCGGGGGGCAGGGGGCGAGGCGGGCGACCGCGCTCAGGCGGCTCAGGCCCGCCCAGGCGGCTCAGGCCCGCCCAGGCGCACCCTGCACGCAGCCGCTACTACGACGCGTCCGGCCCACGGCCTAAGTCCCCACGGCCCACGTTCCCACGGCCCATGTTCCATGTCCCACGGCCCATGTCTCACGTCCCACGGTCCACGTCCCACGGTCCACGTCCCACGACTCGCGGCGTGACCCTCCCGCCGCGAGGCACGCGGACCGTGGCGTGGCGGTGGGGGTCAGTCCGCGATCAGGCCGTCCCGGAGCTGTGCCAGCGTCCGGGTCAGGAGGCGGGAGACGTGCATCTGGGAGATGCCGACCTCCTCGCCGATCTGCGACTGGGTCATGTTGGCGAAGAAGCGCAGCATGATGATGCGGCGCTCGCGCGGCGGCAGCTTGGCCAGCAGCGGCTTGAGGGACTCGCGGTACTCCACGCCCTCCAGGGCCGTGTCCTCGTAGCCGAGGCGGTCCGCCAGTGACCCCTCGCCGCCGTCGTCCTCGGGGGCCGGCGAGTCCAGCGAGGACGCCGTGTACGCGTTGCCGACCGCGAGGCCGTCGACGACGTCCTCCTCCGACACCCCGAGCACGGTGGCCAGTTCGCTCACCGTGGGAGAGCGGTCGAGCTTCTGCGACAGCTCGTCGGACGCCTTGGTGAGGGCGAGCCGCAGCTCCTGGAGGCGGCGCGGCACCCGCACCGACCACGACGTGTCGCGGAAGAACCGCTTGATCTCCCCGACCACCGTCGGCATCGCGAACGTCGGGAACTCCACGCCTCGTTCGCAGTCGAACCGGTCGATCGCCTTGATCAGCCCGATCGTGCCGACCTGGACGATGTCCTCCATCGGCTCGTTGCGCGAGCGGAACCGCGCGGCGGCGTACCGCACGAGCGGGAGGTTGAGCTCGATGAGGGTGTCCCGGACGTACGCCCGCTCCGGGCTGTTCTCGTCGAGTGCGGCGAGCCGCAGGAACAGGGAGCGGGACAGGGTGCGGGTGTCGATCGCCTCCGTGGTCACCGGAAGCGCCTGGGCCGGCACGGCATCGAGCGGAGAGGACTCACCGACGGAGTCGACGGAGTCGACGGAGCCGAGCGCATCGAGCGAGTCGGGCGCGGTCTCGCTCTCCGCGAGCGCGAGCACCTTCGAGCTGCCCTGGTCTGCGGACATGCCACCCCCTTTGGGTCGCGGGACGGTCGCGGCGTGGCGTCCCCACTTCAGGAACGCAGCCTTCACCTGAATACCGGAGCCGGAGCTCCGGCAAACGCGCTTCCCGCAGAATGTCACATGTCGGCAACACGCTGTAGTGACATGTCGACATGCGAGATGTGAAAACCCCCTGGAAACAGGGGGTCTGACGGCCTTTCGGGCGCCAATCGCCCACAACGGCCCAGGTGAGCGATTCGCTCTCGCCGGTTATAGCCCGCTCACGCTTGCGATTATGCGTCGATCCGGTTCGCGGACCTCAAACGCTGGAAGCTACGCGCGAGTAGCCGCGACACGTGCATCTGGGAGACGCCGAGTTCCGCACTGATCTGCGACTGGGTGAGATTGCTGTAGTAGCGCAGCAGCAGAATGCGCTGTTCCCGCTCGGGGAGCTGGACGAGGAGGTGGCGGACGAGATCGCGGTGCTCCACGCCGTCCAGCGCGGGGTCCTCGTAGCCGAGCCGGTCGAGGAGGCCGGGCAGCCCGTCGCCCTCCTGCGCGGCCTCCAGGGAGGTGGCGTGGTACGACCGTCCCGCCTCGATGCAGGAGAGCACCTCCTCCTCGGTGATGCGCAGCCGCTCGGCGATCTCGGCGGTCGTCGGGGACCGTCCGAAGGCCGTCGTCAGGTCCTCGGTCGCGCTGTTCACCTGCACCCACAGCTCGTGCAGCCGGCGCGGTACGTGGACGGTGCGGACGTTGTCGCGGAAGTACCGCTTGATCTCGCCGACCACCGTCGGCATTGCGAACGTCGGGAACTGCACGCCCCGCTCCGGATCGAACCGGTCGATGGCGTTGATCAGGCCGATGGTGCCGACCTGGACGACGTCCTCCATCGGCTCGTTGCGCGAGCGGAACCGCGCGGCGGCGTACCGCACCAGCGGCAGGTTGGCCTCGATGAGCGCCGCGCGGACCCGGGTGTGCTCGCTCGTGCCCGGCTGGAGCCCCTTCAGCTCGCCGAAGAGCACCTGGGTCAGGGCCCGGGTGTCGGCGCCCCGGCTGCTGCGCTGCGGCGCGGGTGACGCCTCCTGGGCCGGGGCCTCCTTGGCCGGGGTCGCCTGGGCCGGGGCCGCCTGGAGCGGTGCCTCCCGTGCCGGTGCTTCCTGGGGCGGTGCTTGAGGCGCAGTACTGGCCGGCACGGTCAACTCCACCTCGTGATCCATCAGCTTTCGGTCAACTCATCCGTCAAAAGCGGTCATAGCATCACAAGACATGAGCACTGTGCGCAAGCACCACATAACGCCGTGTTGGGAACTGTTAGGAGCAAAAGGGCATATAACGCAAAGCAGCCCCGCACCTGAACGGTGCGGGGCGGGGACCGGCGGAGGCGGCCGCCGGGCCTAGAACTCGTAGTCGGCCATCACCCAGGTGGCGAACTCGCGCCACAGGGCGACACCGGCCTGGTGCGCCGGGTGCTCCAGGTAGCGCCGCAGGGCGTCGGTGTCGTCCACCGCTGAGTTGATGGCGAAGTCGTAGGCGATGGGGCGGTCGCTGATGTTCCAGGCGCACTCCCAGAACCGCAGCTCGTCGATCTGCCCGCCGAGGGCCCGGAACGCCTCGACGCCCTTCACCACGCGCGGGTCGTCGCGGTCGACGCCCTCGTTCAGCTTGAACAGGACCAGGTGCCGGATCATCACTTACCTCCGTGCGCGACCCAGGACATGAAGTCGCCGATGGCCTTGGCGGCGTCGGATATGCCCTCGAAGCCTATCTGCACGTAGTCCGCGGCCTTGGCCGGATCGGTGATGATCAGGTACAGCACGAAGACCACGACCACATAGACGGCGATCTTCTTCGCGTTCACCGCCACAGCGGCCTCCCCTGTCGCTGACGTCCCTGCCGCCCCGGACGTCGCTCGCCGCCCCGGGCGCTGCTCATGATCGCACGAAGGGCCCCGTCTTTCGACGGGGCCCTTCAAGAGCGGTAGCGGAGGGATTTGAACCCTCGGTGACTTGCGCCACACTCGCTTTCGAGGCGAGCTCCTTCGGCCGCTCGGACACGCTACCGAGAGAGACCTTACCCCACCGCGGGGTGTGCTCCGAAATCGATATCGTCGCCGGCGGCCGGCCGTGCTCAGCGGGTCCGGAAGAAGCCGGTGAGCAGTGCCGCGCACTCCGTCGCCAGCACGCCCTCGATCACCTCGGGGCGGTGGTTGAGGCGCCGGTCGCGGACGACGTCCCACAGGGAGCCGGCCGCGCCCGCCTTCTCGTCCCGGGCGCCGTAGACCACCCGGTCCACCCGGGACTGCACGAGCGCCCCCGCGCACATGACGCAGGGCTCGAGCGTGACCACCAGGGTGCAGCCGGACAGCCGCCACTCGCCCAGCTCCGCGGCGGCCCGGCGCAGCGCGATGACCTCGGCGTGCGCGGTCGGATCACCGGTCGCCTCGCGCTCGTTGTGCCCGGCGGCGAGCACCGTACGGCCGTCCGGGGACAGCACGACGGCACCCACCGGGACGTCACCGTCCGCGGCGGCCCGGCGCGCCCCGTCCAGGGCGAGGCGCATCGCGGGCAGCCAGGGATCGCGTACGGGGTCGGGTACGGGGTTGAGTACCGGATCGGGTACGGGTACGGGTACGGACTCGGGTACGGGGTCGGATGCGGTCAGCGGACGGTCTCCAGGACCTCCGAGGCGCCCAGCGACTCGGCGATCTCCATGAGCGCGTCCTCGGAGAGCGAGCGCAGTTCCTTCTCGCTCACGCCCAGGTCCTCCAGGACCTCGGCGTCGCCCACCGGGCCGTGCGGTACGGCGGAGTCGGCGGCGGGGGTGTCCGCCGCGTCGTCGGCCTCGTCGGCGTTGGCCTCGCCGTCCTCGGTGCCGTCGAGGTCGAGGGCGTCGAGGTCGGCGGCGTCGTCGGGTTCCCGGCCGAGCAGTTCATCGGTGAGCAGGATCTCGCCGTAGCTGCTGCGGGCAGCGGCGGCGGCGTCGGAGACGTAGATGCGCGGGTCGTCCTCGCCGTCCACCCGGACGACACCGAACCACCCGCCCTCCTGCTCGATCAGGACGAGGACCGTGTCCTCGTCGGGAGAGGCTTCCCGGGCCAGGTCGGCCAGATCCGACAGGGTCTCCACATCGTCGAGCTCCGTGTCGCTCGCTTCCCACCCGTCTTCGGTGCGCGCGAGCAGTGCGGCGAAGTACACCGTGACTCTCCCACTGTTCATAGGCGTGCCGGTTGGGGGTCCCCCCGGCGGAGGTCTCGGGCGGGCCAGGAGCGGGCTCCGAGCCCCACCCACTCGGAATCGTGGCAGAAACACGGCCGTCAGGGGATGTCTTCGACTCCCTGTGTCCGGCCGCCGTGATCGTGGATCCGTCCCGGTGGCGGTTCCGCCGACGAACACGCCGGAACCGCGTCGCGAGGGGCTCCGTCAGCACACTCGTCGCCGCCACGTGCGGATCGTACGCGGCTTTTCACGGCCTCAGCGCACGCCCGTCGGAGCAACACCGGCGCGGCGCGGGATCTTCCCCGTACGGGCGCCCGCCCGGCCCTACCAGCGGAACGTACGCATCCGCATCTGCCGTCGCAGCCGGGCGGTCTTGGCCCGGCGCGGCTGGACCCGGTCCCGCAGCTCCAGGGCCTCCCGGCGCTCGCGCAGGAACTGGGCCCGGCGCCGACGACGGTCGGCATCCTGGTCGGCGGAGGAGGGAGAGGAAGAGGGGGAGGAGGGAGAGGGGGAGGAAGGAGAGGGGGGCGCAGAGGAAGAGGCCGGTGCCGGCTTCCCCGCGGGGGCCTTCGGCTCCGCCGTCCTCGGCTGCGGTGTTCCGCGCGCGTCCGCGCCCCGTCCTCGCCCCGAGCCCTTCCCGGCACGCTTCTCCGCTCCCGGTTCCGCTCCCGCTCCCGGTTCCGCACGCCCGGACGGCGTGTTGTGGACTTCCCGGTCTGGCACAGTCTCACCACCCCGCGTCATGTTCCTGTCGCCTTCCCTCCTCGGAGGGGTTTGACGCAGGCGTGCGGGTCAAGCGCGCGGCGGGGGCTTGCCGGGCGCGGGGACGTCGCTGTCCGGGGGCCCGGTTACTGTGGTGGACATGCGTCTCCACGTCGTCGACCACCCCCTGGTCGCCCACAAGCTCACCACTCTGCGCGACCAGCGCACCGACTCCGCGACCTTCCGCCGTCTCGCCGACGAGCTGGTCACCCTGCTCGCCTACGAGGCCACGCGCGACGTGCGTACCGAACAGGTCGACATCCGCACACCGGTGGAGACGACCACCGGTGTCAAGCTCTCCCACCCGCGTCCGCTGGTGGTGCCGATCCTCCGGGCCGGCCTCGGCATGCTCGACGGCATGGTCCGCCTGCTGCCCACCGCCGAGGTGGGCTTCCTGGGCATGGTGCGCAACGAGGAGACGCTCCAGGCATCGACCTACGCCACCCGGATGCCGGACGACCTCTCCGGCCGTCAGGTGTACGTCCTGGACCCGATGCTGGCCACCGGCGGCACCCTGGTCGCCGCCATCCAGGAGCTGATCCGGCGCGGTGCCGACGACGTGACGGCCGTGGTGCTGCTGGCCGCGCCCGAGGGCGTCGAGGTCATGGAGCGCGAGCTGGCCGGCACGCCGGTGACGGTCGTGACCGCCTCGGTCGACGAGCGGCTCAACGAGCAGGGCTACATCGTGCCGGGCCTCGGCGACGCGGGCGACCGGATGTACGGGGCGGCCGAGTAGGACCCCGGGGCCCCGGGGAGCCTCAGCAGCCCTTCTTCCCCTTCTCCGCGCTGGGGGCCGGGGAGGGGGAGGCCAGCGCGGCCAGCGCCGTGTCGGCCGCCGCCTTCTTCGCCAGGCCCTTGAAGCCGTCGCCGATGATGAGGTCCACCGAGGTGTCCTTGCGGGCGGCGTCGGTGCGCTGTTCGGCGGCGGGCAGCTGGGTGCCGAGCACGGGCAGCGCGGCCTTCAGGGACGCGGCCGGGCCGAGCAGCACCCCGGTGCCGTCGACCTTCTTGTCGTACTCCTTGGGCGCGTTGCCGACGTCGCCGATGCGGAAGCCGCGCTTCTTCAGCTCGTCGGCGGTCTTCTGGGCGAGGCCGCCGCGGGTCGTCGCGTTCAGCACGTTGACGGTGACCTTCCCCGGCTTCGGCAGGGCGACGGGGGTCGACGAAACGTTCGTTCCCGCAGATTCGGCGGAGTCGGGGGAGCTGCACGCGGCGGCGGCGCGATCGGCCGCCGACGCCTCGTCGCCGCCGGTGAAGACGTCGACGAGCTGCCAGGTGCCCCAGCCGAGCACGCCGAGAACGGCGACACAGGCGACGCCGAGGAAAGCGAGCCGGCCGTGCCTCCGGGGAGGCCGCATCCGCGGGTACTTGTCACCCGTGATGCGGTACTTGCCGCCCATGCCGGGGGGAGTCAGCATGCTCATGAACGCAGCGTAGTGCTCCCGGGCTGCAATGCCTACTAGATGATCATTCGATGGCGCGTGGCCGGCCCGATGCAACCCGAAAGGGTCAAGAACCGGCCTGAGCGACGGGCGTCGGAGCGTCCGTTCGAGCGTCGGCCCACGGTGTCGACCCGCGATGTCGGCCCGCGGTGTCGACCCGGGTCGCGTCAGTCGAGTTCGAGGACGCGGGCGTGCAGCACCTGGCGCTGCTGGAGCGCGGCGCGGACCGCGCGGTGCAGGCCGTCCTCCAGATAGAGGTCGCCCTGCCACTTCACGACGTGCGCGAAGAGGTCGCCGTAGAACGTCGAGTCCTCGGCGAGGAGCGTCTCCAGGTCCAGCTGCTGCTTGGTGGTGACGAGCTGATCGAGGCGGACCGGGCGCGGCGCGACGTCCGCCCACTGCCGGGTGCTCTCCCGGCCGTGGTCGGGGTACGGCCGGCCGTTTCCGATGCGCTTGAAGATCACACGGAAAGCCTACCGGGCCAGACGTTCCGGGCGCAGCCATGGAGGCCGAGTGCGGGGCTGAAAAAGACGGAGCAAAGAGGGGGAAACACGGGAAACGAGGACATCGGCCGGGTGTTCCCGTCCGGCGCGGCGGGGACGGCGGACGCCGCCGCTCCCGCCGCCGGTGACGGTGGGTCAGCCGCGTTCACGCTCCGGTGCGGGGCGCCGGTCCCGGTCCCGGTCGAGGGGGCGGGTCGGGGCGGGCGGGGGCTCGGGGGTGGTGCGGCTCGCCTCCGCGCGCAGGAGGGCGCGCAGGACGGCGTACGGGTCCTTGAGCATGGGGGGTTCTCGTCTTCCCTGGTCGCTGTGTACGCGCAGTGCGTACGTCGGTCGCGTGGGCGGGCCGGGGGCCGGTCCGCTCAGCAGCGCAGGACGACGGAGCGTGCGGGGCGCGGGAAGGGCGGGGGCTTGACCGGCGCGAGGCCGGGGCAGCGCGCGGCGGGCGGGCGCGGAACGCCCGGCGGCGGCGCGGGACGCCGGGGCGCGGCCGGGCGCCGGGTGCCGCGTGCGGGGGCGCGCAGGGCGGTGTCGAGCAGGTCGTACTCGGCGGCCGCGGAGCCGTCGCCCGCCACGGCGGCGGGCGGCGGGGTCGCCGCCTGCGCGTGGGCCGTCGGCACGAGCAGGGCGAGCAGCAGGACCAGCACCCGCGGCCAGGCGCTCCGGCGCGCGGCGCGGACGGCGGGGTGCGGTACGGGGCTCACGTCAGGTCGTGTCCCCGCTGGGCGTACGCCGCCCCTCGCGCCGCACGCGAGATTCGCTCACCCGGCGTACAGAGGCCGCTCGGTGGCTCGGTCATGTTTCATGCTGGGCCCGGCCGGGCGGGGGCCGCGACCCCGGTTGGGCCGGTAGGGTCCTCCGCCCCACAGGCTCGTCCCCCCGGGCCCCGCCCCCAGCCCTCACTTCTCCCCGGTGGTCCTCGACGCCTTGGCCGCCTTGGTCGCCTTGGCCGCCGCCTTCATCTCCTGCTTGTGGGCGCGGACCTTGGCCAGGGACTCGGGGCCCTCGATGTCGGCGACCGAGCGGAAGGCGTCCGGTTCGCCGTACGCGCCGGCCGCCTCGCGCCAGCCGTCCGGGCGGACACCGAGCTGCTTGCCGAGCAGCGCGAGGAAGATCTGCGCCTTCTGCTTGCCGAAGCCGGGCAGCTCCTGGAGGCGCTTGAGCAGGTCGCGGCCGGTCGCCGCGGACCGCCAGACGGCCTCGGCGTCACCGTCGTAGTGCTCCACCAGGTACCGGCACAGCTGCTGGACGCGGCCCGCCATCGAACCGGGGTAGCGGTGCACCGCCGGTTTCTCCGCCAGCAGCGCGGCGAACTCCTCCGGGTCGCGGGCGGCGATGTCGTGCGCGTCCAGGTCGTCCGCGCCCAGCCGCCTGGCGATGGTGGCGGGGCCCTTGAAAGCCCACTCCATCGGGATCTGCTGGTCGAGCAGCATGCCGGTCAGCGCGGCGAGCGGACTGCGGCCGAGCAGCTCGTCGGCCTCGGGGTCCTGGGCGAGGTGAAGGGTGACGTCCATGCCCCGATGATCGCGCGTGGGTCTGTGGACCGCGCGCGGGTGCCCGCCGCGCGCGCGTACGCTCCCCGGATGAGCCAGCCGCGCCGGACGGCCCCGCCGTCCCCCGAGGACCTCGTCGCCCACTACGGCCTGGAGCCCATCCCGCGCGAGGGCGGCCTGTTCCGGTCTACCTGGGCCGGGCCCGACCGCGGTGACGGCCACCCGGCCGGTACCGCCATCGTCGCGCTGCTGACCGCCCGACCGGACGACTTCTCCGCCCTGCACCGCCTGCCCACCGACGAGGTCTGGCACCACTACCTCGGCGATCCGATCACCCTGCTGCTCCTCGCCCCCGACGGCGCCACCCGCACGATCGTGCTGGGACCGGACGTCCTGGGCGGCCAGCACGTCCAGTACGTCGTCCCCGCCGGCACCTGGATGGGCGGCCGGGTCACGGCGGGCGGTGCCTGGACCCTCTTCGGCTGCACCATGGCCCCCGGCTTCACCGACGCGGACTACGAGCACGGCGCCGCGGCCGACCTGACGGCGCGCTACCCGGCCGAGGCCCGCCGGATCGTGGAACTGTGCCGCCCATGAAACTCATCGACGGACAGACCGCCCTGGTCACCGGCGCGGGCGGCTCCATCGGCCGGGGCATCGCGCTCCGCCTCGCCGAGGAGGGCGCGGCGGTCGCGGTCCACTGCCGTACGTCGGTGGAGGCGGCCGGTGACGTGGCGGCACGGGTCAGGGCACGCGGCGGACGGGCCGTCGTCCTGCGCGCCGACCTCACCGACGACGACGCCTGCCGCCGCCTGGTCGAGGAGGCCGCCGACTGGGGCGGCGGCCGGCTGGACGCGCTCGTCAACAACGCGGCCGTCCAACCGGTCCGCCCTCTCGCCGAGATGACGGCCGCCGAGTGGCGGACCGTGGTCGACACCGACCTGACCAGCGTCTTCGCCTGCACGGCAGCGGCAGCGGAGGTGATGCGCCGCACCGGCACCGGCGGCACCGTCACCCACATCGCGTCCATCGAGGCCCGCGCCCCCGCCCCCGGGCACGCCCACTACGGCGCAGCCAAGGCCGCGGTCGTCCAGCACGCCCGCGCGGCGGCCCAGGAGTACGGGCCCTGGGGCGTCCGCGTCAACACCGTCTCCCCCGGCCTGACCGACCGGGACGGCCTGGCCGAACAGTGGCCCGAGGGCGTACGGCGCTGGCTCGACGCGGTGCCCGCCGGACGCCTCGGCCGCCCCGAGGACATCGGCGACGCCTGCGTGTTCCTCGCCTCCCGGCTGGCGTCCTTCGTCACCGGCCACGACCTGGTGGTGGACGGCGGGGTGACCGCCCGCCCGTCCTGGTGAGCACGGCGCCCCCGCGGTCCGTATCCCACCCCGACACGACGGGGCGCGGGACGAGGTGGTGACGTGGAGCGTGACGGAGACCGAGAGCGCCGGGCACGGCGGGACGGACGGGGACGCCGGGCGGTCCGGGGGCTGGTGCTGCTGGGCGCCGTGCTGGGCCTGCTCCTCCTCGGCGGTGCCGGGCCCGCGTCCGCCCACGCCGCCCTCACCGCCACCGACCCCGGCGACGGAACCGTCCTCCAGCGCGCCCCCCGCCATCTCACCCTGACCTTCAGCGAGTCCGTCGGCCTGCGCGACGACTCCTTCCGCGTTCTCGCCCCCGACGGCCACCGCGTCCGCACCGGGGAGGCGGACCGTGCCGACGGCCGGTCCGACACCGCGCGGGTCGCCCTGCCGGACCGGCTCGGCGACGGCACGTACACCGTCGCCTGGCGGGTGGTGTCCGCCGACAGCCACCCGGTCTCCGGCGCGTTCACCTTCTCCGTCGGCGCGCCCTCCGCCGGGGCCGCCCCCGTAACCGGCGCGGACGACGACCCGCTGACGGTCTCCCTGTGGACGGCCACGCGGTTCCTCGCCTACCTCGCCGCCGCGCTGCTCGTCGGCACGGGCGTGTTCCTCGCCGTGTGCCGGCCGCCCGGCGCCGGGCGGCTGCGCCCCCTCGCGGCGGCGGGCTGCTGGACCCTGGCGGCCGCCACCGCCGTACTCCTGCTGCTGCGCGCCCCCTACGAGGCGGGCACCGGACCGGCGGCGGCCCTCGACCCCGGTGCGCTCGGGCGGACGCTGACCACCCGGCCGGGACTGCTGCTGGCGGCGCGGCTGGTGCTGCTCGCCCCGGCGGCGGCATTGCTGGCCCGCCTCCTGCGCGGCGCCCCGGCAGGGCGCGGCGAACGTGTCGCGGGCGCCGCCGTCGCCACCGCGCTGGCCCTGACCTGGTCCGGCGCCGAACACGCCGCCGCGGGCCCGCAGGTGCCGGTGGCGCTGGTGTCGTCCGTACTGCACCTGCTGGCCACGGCGAGCTGGCTGGGCGGGCTCGCGGCCCTGCTGGTCCTGCTGCGCCGCCGTCGGGTTCCGGCGGGGCCTGAACTACCGGCCGCCGCCGTCGCCCGGTTCTCCCGGCTGGCCCTGACCTCGGTGATCGTCCTGGTCGCCACCGGCGTCTACCAGTCCTGGCGCGGCCTCGGCTCCTGGACAGCCCTCACCGGCACGCCGTACGGCAGGCTCCTGACGGCCAAGGCGATCACGGTGGCCGCGCTGGTGACACTGGCGGCGGTGTCCCGCCGCTGGACGAGCCGACTGGGGGCGTCGGTGGGGGGCGTGCGGGTCGCCGTACCGGCGGGGGAGGCGCGGGTCGCCGTACCGGCGGGGGACGTGCGGGATGCCGTGCCGGCCGACACCTCCCGCACCCCCACGGCCGTCCACGCACGGATCTCCGTACCGTCCGGTGGCCCGCCCCCACCGGACGCCGGAACGCCGCCTCTCGGCGGACCGGACGCCGGAACGCCGCCCCTCGGCGGACCGGGCGCCGGAACGCCGCCCCTCGGCGGGAGAGCCGAGACGGAGGCGGAGGTCGAGCCTGTTGCCGTGGACGGGCACGCGCGCGTGAGCACCGACGCCGATGCCGACGCGGACGGGCGTGTCGCCGACTCAGACGCGGACGCGGACGCGCGTGTCGACGACGCAGACGCGGACGAGGGTGCCGCCGACGCCGGCGTGCACGCGGGCGGTGACGAGGCGCGGGTCTCGGAGGACCCCCGTCGCCGGTCCCTGCGCCGCTCCGTGCTCGCCGAAGCGCTGGTCGCCGCCGTCGTCCTCGCGGTGACCACCGTGCTGACCGGCACCTCACCGGGCCGTGCCGACGAGGAGGCGGCCCGGGTCGCCCCGGCCGGCGCGCTGCTGCCCGCCTCCGTCACCACGATCCCGTTCGACGTCGGCACCCCGGACGGCGAGGGCACGGTCCAGGTCACCTTCGATCCCGGCCGTACCGGCGACAACGCCGTGCAGGCCGTGGTCTTCGGGGCCGACGGCGGGCTGATCTCCGTACCGGAACTGCGGCTGTCCTTCACCCTGGAGGCGCGGGACATCGGCCCGATCGACGCGGAGCTGGTCGACCGCGGCGGCTACTGGAGCGCCAACACCGTCACCCTGCCGCTCCCCGGGACATGGACCCTGCGGGCGACGGTCCGGGTGTCGGAGGTGGACCAGACGACCGCGGTCCGGCGGGCGCGCATCACGCCCTGAGCCCGCCGGGCCGCCGGGATGCCGCCCCACGCACCGTCAGAACGGGCCGCCCCCGGTCAGTTCCGGGTCGGCGCGGCCCTCGACCACCTCGCGCGCCACGTCGCGTACCGGCCGCTGCCGTGACCGCGCGTACTTGCGCAGGATGTCGAAGGCGTCCTCCGGGGAGAGGTTGCGCAGGGTGACGAGGACGCCCTTGGCCTGTTCGATGATGACGCGGCCGGACAGGGCCTGTTCGAGCTGGGCGGTGAGGGTGCGGCTGCGGTCGGCCTCGCGGGCCCGCTCCAGCATCAGCGCGGTGAAGTCCGCGAGCGACGTGCCGAGGGTCACCGCGCCCGGCGAGACGGAGCGCGGCGCGCGGGAGAGCAGTACGAGGGCGCCGTTGGCGGCGGGCCGGGAGCGCAGCGGCAGGGCCATCACATGCGTGTAACCCAGCCGCAGGGCGCGCGGGGAGTAGTGCGGCCAGCGCTGCCGGACGATCAGGCTGTCCAGGGACTCCTGGGCCGGCGGACGGTCACCGGCCTGCCGGCAGTCGTGGCCCGGTCCCTCGCGCCACTCGGCGGCGTCCTGCTCCAGGCGGGACACCTGTGGGTCGGAGCCGGCGACCAGGGCCGGTTCCCGGCCCTCGGGGGCGAACACCACGGTCGCGGCCCGCACGCCGAGCAGGACCGGAGCGCGGTGGGCCAGGACCGACAGGGTCCTGGGCACGTCCAGGGGACCGGCTTCGGTGCCGCCTGCCAGGGCGACGAACGCGTTGGCCAGCCGCTGTTCGGGCGTCATGGCATCTCTTCCTCAGAGGGTTCGCGGTCTCCGCGCATGATGCGCCGGGCGATCGTGTCGGGGGACACCTCCTCGGCGAACGCCCGCGCCTTGATCAGTGCCAGCGCGTCGTCGACGGGGTGGCCGAGCTGGACGGACAGGACCCCGGCCGCCTGGTGCACGACGGCCCGGAAGTCGGCGCCGCCGTAGAGGTCCGGGTCGGCGTCCGGGTCGAGCAGCACGATGTGGGTCAGGGCGGCGGCGACCTCCGAGAGCCGGCCGGGGTCCGGCTCCGCGGGCCGCGACCGGAAGACGGTGAGCGTGCCGACGCAGTTGTCCGGTGTCTGCAGCGGCACGGCGGACACCGAGGCGATGCCCAGGGAGAGCAGGGAGGGGCCGTAGCGCGGCCAGCGCTCCTCGATCGCGGAACCGGCGGCGTGCACCGCGCGGCGCTGCGTCGCCGCGTCCTGGCCGGGTCCCTCGTCGAGCACGTACTCCAGGTCCTGGGCGCTGCGCGAGCGGTGGTCGGACCCGGCGACGGTGAGCTGGTGGCGCTGTGAGTCGAGCAGGGCGACCGCCGCGCTGCCGGTGCCGCAGGCCTCGGCGACCACTGTCATGAACCGGGGCCGGGTGGCCCCGCCCTCCGTCCACGCGGCGGCACGGTCGGCGAAGTCGTCCTGGAGGCGCGCGGTGGCGTGGTGGCACTCGGCGGATCTGCGGTGCCGTTCCGCGATCATCGCGTGGTACTCCCGGCCGGGGGCCTCGGCCAGGCGCTCGTTGCGCGCGGCGGCGGCCTCCGCACGGGCCGCGCGCTCGCGCGCCAGCGCCGCGCGGCGCCTCGCCACCGCCGCCAGACCGAGGTCTCCCCTGTGCCCTTGCGGGTCCATGCCGCCCAGGCTACGCCGAGGGGTCAGCCGGAGGTACCGCTTCGGCTCTCTTCCATCATCAGGACGACCCCGCCGTGCCGTCCGCCGAACGGCGAGCAGAACACGTCGCAGGTGAAGGGCCGGCCGATCCGGCTGCGCGCCTGGAGTCCGACCGGGCCGGACCGCTTGCGGCTCTCCAGGCACCGCTCCACCACGGAGCGCAGGTCCTCGGTCGGCAGCCCGAAGTCCAGGTCGAAGAAGGGCTGGCCGGCCACCTCGTCCTCGCGCAGCCCCCACAGATCGGCCGCGCCGCGGTTCCAGCTCTTGACCCGCAGGTCCCGGCCGAGGACGACCACGCCCGCCGCGATGCTGGTCAGGACCGCCTCCTGGAAGGCCCTGGCCTCGTCGAGCTCCTCCGTGCGGATGCGGAGCTCCTCGTTCATCGTCTCCAGTTCCTCGTTGCCGGACTGGAGTTCCTCGTTGGTGGTCTCCAGCTCCTCGTTGGTCGACTGGAGTTCCTCGTTGGTCGTCTCCAGTTCCTCGATGCTGGACTGGAGTTCCTCGTTGGTGGTCTCCAGCTCCTCGTTGGTCGACTGGAGTTCCTCGTACGCCGTCTCCAGGTCCTCGCGGACCCGCTTGATCTCGGCCTTGAGCCGGGTGGCGACGGTGACGTCGGTGAAGGAGATGACGGTCGCGGCGTGCAGCCCCGAGGGCCCGGCGATCGGCTGGATCAGGATGTCGAAGTGCTGGGTCTCCTCGCCCACCTGGCGGTCGACCTGGCTGACCCGCAGCGCCCGGCGCTCGTGCGTGGACTGGTCGATCAGTGAGCGCAGCTCGGTCGGCCGGTAGGAGACCTCCAGGTCCTGGAAGGGCCGGCCGAGGTCACCGGTGGTCAGGCCCAGCTGGGTCCGCGCCTGGCTGTTGATCACCGAGACGACGCCGTCGTTGTCGAGGGCGATCACCGAGGTCGGCCCGGCGTCGAGCACCAGGTCGCGCAGTTGGCGGGTACGGGTCACCGAACGCATCTCGCTCCGCGCGCTCGCGCTGGATCTGATCTTCAGCGGCGGCGGGTGGTAGGTGAGGCCGGCGTCGGAGGCCCGGCGGCGGAAGACCCGCTGGCGCATGTTGACGACCTCGAAGCGGTCGCTGTCGTTCAGCAGCATCTCGGCCTTGCCGAGGAAGAGGTGCCCGCCGGGGCGCAGGGCGAAGTGGAAGCGGTCGACGATGTTGGTCTGCGCCTCCACGTTGAAGTACATCAGGGTGTTGCGGCAGATGAGCAGATCGAGCCGGGAGATCGGGGCGTCGCGGGTGATGTCGTGCCGTCCGAAGATCACCCGGCGGCGCAGATCGGGGATGAAGCTGAACAGCGTGCCGTTCTGCTCGAAGTACCGCTCCCGGATCTCGGAGGGCAGCGGCTCCAGCGACCGCGTGGTGTACAGCCCGGAGCGGGCCTCGCGCAGCGCCTCGTCGTCCACGTCCGTGGCGTAGATCTTGACCCGGCGCACGCACTCCTCGATGCCGAGGGTCTCCGCGAACATGATGGCCAGGCTGTACGCCTCCTCGCCGCTGGAGCAGCCCGCGCTCCACACCCGGATCTCCTGGTCCGGCTCCAGGGCCGAGATCAGCTCGGGGACGACCTCGTGCTGGAGGAAGGTCCACGCCTCGGGGTCGCGGAAGAAGGAGGTGACGTTGATCAGGATGGTGTTGAAGAGCGCGACGAACTCGTCGGCGTTGGTTTCGAGGAAGTCCTGGTAGTCCGCGTGCGAGGCGATGCCGACGTCGGTCATGCGCTTGCGGATGCGCCGGGAGAGCGTGGAGCGCTTGTAGCCCGTGAAGTCGAAGCCGCGGGCCTCCTGGATGAACTGGAGCAGTCCCTCCAGCGCCGCGCTGTCCTCGGGCTCCTGTGTCTCGGCCATCACTGCCTTCCCGTCTCGACGAGCCCGCGCACGACTGCGGGGATCTCCTCAAGAGGTAGCACGAAGTCCACCGCGCCCGTGTCCACAGCCGAGTGCGGCATTCCCGAGAACTGGGCGGTGAGCGGGTCCTCGACGATCACCGTGCCGCCGCGTGCCTTGACCGCGCGGACGCCCATCGCGCCGTCCTGGCCGGAACCGGTGAGCACGCAGGCGATGACCTGGGTGCCGTAGGCGCCGGCGACGGACTCGAAGAGGAGGTCGGCGGAGGGGCGGACGAAGTGGACCAGCTCCGTGGCGGTCAGCTCCAGGACACCGGCGGCGTCGACGAGGAGGTGGCGGTCGGGCGGGGCGACATAGACCACACCGCGCCGCACCCGTTCGCCCGCCTCCGCGAGCTTCACGTGGAGCCCGGTCCGGCGGTCGAGCACCTCGGCGAGCACCGTGCGGTGCCGGGGATCGAGGTGCTGGACGACGAGCACGGGCACGGGCAGTTCAGGCGGCAGCGCGCCGAGCAGCGCACTCAGCGCCTGGATACCGCCCGCGGACGAGGCGATGGCGACGACGGTGAACCGCTCTGTGGGTGACTTGTCACGCGTCACGTCACGAGCCTAGCGGAGTGAACGACAGGACGGTGTAAGCACGTATCTCAACTCTGGCGAAGCATTTTCACGGGATTCCACCCGAACGGTGTAACTCCCGCGCAAGGGAAGCGTTTCTCCCCGGAACCCCGACACAGCCCTCACACCGCCCGTCCTACAGTCGGACGCATCGCCGCCCTTGCTCCCGGTGGCCGTGTACCCCTCTCCGCCCGCTTCGGCACCGAGGCGTGTGCCCACGAAACACGGAGACCCCCCGATGACCCGGGAGCCCCCCGCTTCTGCGACACCTTCCTCTCCTTTCCCGCAGCTGCGCGTCCACGAGACGGCCGGCCGTACCGTCGTCCAGCTCATAGGCGAGATCGACTTCGCCGTGGTGCTGCGCGTCACCGCCCCGCTGGACACCCTCACCGCGGGCCCGCGGCCCGACCTTGTGATCGATCTCGGCCCCGTCGACTTCCTGGACTGCAGCGGGCTGGGGCTGCTGTGCCGCGTACGGCGCCGCACCGAGGAGCGCGGCGGCCGGCTGACGCTCGTCTGCACCGACCCGGGCGTCCTGAAACTGCTGCGTATCGTCAAGCTCCGAACGGTGTTCCACGTGGTGGACGCCCTGGACGACGCGCTGGAGAGCCGCCGCCCGGCGAGCTGAACGCGCGCGTGCCGCTCACGGACAGCACGCAGATATCCACGGACAGTCCGAAAGGTGGTCTGTCGTCCACCGTGGAAGTCGCTCTACTCTGCTCGTCGCGAGGTTCGTCCGGGAGCGACCCGGAGCGTCCTGCTCCCTGAACTCCTCGCCGCGGCCACCGCACCGTCGGTGCGGTGCGCCGTCATCGGCCCCTTGTCCCCGGGCCGTGGGAGAGCCGACCACCGAGCCGGCCGGAGCCCACGTCCTCGCAGCGGACACGGAGGGCACCGGCCCCGTCCTCCCGGCCCGGTTCGAGCCGGGGCATACTCCCGCATGCCCCAGCGGCCGGGAGGACGATCCCCGCGCGGGGACCTTGCGACAGAGGGGGAGGTCCACGCGCAAGGCGGCCGTCGCCGACCGAGGGCGACGGCCGCCGCCGTTCCCGCCGCTGTGGCCCAGCTCACGAGGAACCGTTCCGTCCTCACGGAGAGATGAAGGTGTGAGGTGTGAACGGACATGAGTGATCGTTTGCGTGCGCGCGTCCGGGCGGGCGACCGGGACGCTTTCGCGGAGCTGTACGAGCAGTACGCGCGCACCGTCTACAACTACGCGTACCGCCTGACCGGCGACCCGTCGACGGCGGAGGAGGTGATGGGGGACACCTTCCTCGACGCCTGGCGCGGCCGCGAGCAGCTCCACGCCGACCCGGAACCGGACCAGGGCTCGCTGAAGCCGTGGCTGCTCGGCATCGCGACCAACAAGGCCCGCAACGCCAACCGCGGCACCGGCCGGCGCCTCGCCTTCCTGGCCCGCCGCTCCGCGCCGGAGCCGGTGGCCGACTTCGCCGACGAGACCGCCGGGCGGATCGACGACGCCCGCCGCCTGGCCGCCGTCCGCGAGTCCCTCGGCCGGCTCCGGAGCGCCGAACGGGAGGTGCTCGCCCTGTGCGTGTGGTCCGGACTGGACTACGAGCAGGCCGCGCGCGCCCTGGGTGTCCCGGTCGGCACGGTCCGCTCGCGGCTCTCCCGGGCCCGCGCGCGGCTGCGCGGACTGACGGACGACCACCTGGCGGACGAAAAGTCGAAAACCGGCCCTGATCGTACGGAACTCCCCTCCCGCCGCGGAGAGATGAGAAGCGAGACCGCGTTCGCGGCTCTGTCGGCCCAGCAGATGAGGGAGGCCCCCCGATGAACGCCGACGGCTCCGGATCCGACCGGACGGTCCACGACGACCTGCGCCGGCTGCTGCCGCCCCCGCCCGAGCGGGACCTCGCTGCCGACCGGCACTCCCTTCACAAGGACCGCCTGATGCAACTGATCGACAACGACCGCGGCCCCTCCGCCGCCCCGGCCCCCGCGCCGCGCCGCCGCCCGCTCCGCCCCGCGCTGTGGATGCCGCTGGCGGCCACCGCGCTGGCCGGCGTCGTCGCCGTCACCCTCGTACAGGGCCCCGGGGACGGCGACTCCGGCACCACCACCGACGCCACCGCCGGCGGGGACAGCGCCGTCGTCCTGCTCCAGCAGGTCGCCGACGTCGCCGCGGAGACCGACACGGTCCGGGTCCGCGACGACCAGCTCGTCTACCTCAAGTCCCTGGAGACGGGCGCGGAGGTCCAGGACGACGGCCGGTACGTGCCCCAGGAACTGAGCCGGTCCGAAACATGGATCAACCAGGACCCGGCACCGACGAAGAAGCTCGCCGAGGTCTACCAGGACGGCGCGTACTACCCGACCACCGAACTGCTGCCGGAGGGTTCCCCGGGCGTCCCCGCGGGCATCGACCGCCCGACCTACACCTGGCTGAGCACGCTGCCCACCGACCCCGACGCCCTCCTCGACCGCCTCTACGAGCTGACGGCGGACGACGTGGACGCCGACCGGGACAGGAACCTGGTCGTCTTCCGGTCGATCGGCTCGCTGGTCGGCGGGACGTACATGCCGGCCGAGACCGCCGCCGCCATGTACGAGGCCGCCGCGCGGATTCCCGGGGTGACCCGCGAGGCGGACTCCGTCGACGCGGCGGGCCGCCACGGCATCGGCATCCGGTACGTCGACGAGGAGTGGGGCGCCGCCACCGAGTGGGTCTTCGACCCGGCGACCCTCACCTACCTCGGTGAGCGCACCTATTTCGTCAAGGACAGCGCAGCCGGAAAGAAGGGCTTGGTCATCGAGGAGTACGCCGTACTGGAGCGAGCGGTGGTGGACCACTACCGCGAGCGGCCGAAGAAGACGGCCGCGGACACCTCCGGCGCCGCGTAGCGCGACGGCGGCAGTCCTCGCCGGGCGACCCCCACCCGGCGAGGACAGGAGACCCCCCGGAACAACCCCGGACACCCACCGGACCAACCCCGGACAGTCGAAGGGCCCCACCGCGAACGGTGGGGCCCTTCGACATCGTGCCCGGTGAGGCACTGGCGGAGGATACGAGATTCGAACTCGTGAGGGGTTGCCCCCAACACGCTTTCCAA
>NZ_JAVRHI010000555.1:0-31329 GCF_034105845.1 Streptomyces sp. CRN 30
GCCCAGGACGGCCTGGCCGGGCTGCTCGCCGACACCGGCGCCTACGAGACCTTCGACCCCGAGGCCGCCGCCGCCCGCGGCATGGCCTTCGAACACCTCGACCAGCTCGCCATGGACCACCTCCTCGGCGCCCGAGGCTGAGCGCACGCGCGCGTACCGGGGCGGCGTCGTGACTGTCGCCCCGGTGGTGCATCGACGGCAGGCGGCGCCCTCGGAGCGTGAGGCGTTCCTTCGCGCACCATCGGTGCCGGAACGGCCGGTTACCGGAACAGAACAGTCCCGGCTCAGACGACCGTTCTCGCCTGCGGTCGTCCCAACTTGCCGTTCAGGGGTCGCGTTACGCGTGGCCGGCGGGAGACCCTGGGCGGTATGGCCATGCCGCCCGCACCACCGCCAGGGCCGCCCGGACCACCGGGCGACCCACCGCCGCCGGGAGGCGGCTTCGGACCGCCCGCCGACGGCTCCGGGTCCGGCGAGGGCCCGACGCGATCATGGCAAGGGAACGGAGACGGCGGACCCGACCCGAGACGGCGGCGTAACCTCCTGATCCTGCTGCTCGCGCTGATCCTGGCGGCCAGTGCGGTGCTCGCCGTCGTACTCATGGCCGCGGGAGGCGACGATTCGCCCGACAAGGACACGCCGGAGAGCAGCCCCACGGCCACTCCGTCGCGGTCCTTCAGCATCCCCACCGAACTCCCGAGCAGGCTGCCGACGGAACTGCCCTCGCTGCCGTCCGGCTTCCCCAGCGAACTGCCGAGCGACCTGGAGTCGCTGCTTCCTTCCCTGTTCGAGGAGACGGGGACGTGACCGTCGACGCGCCGCCGCGCGGGCGGAGAACGGGACGGTCAGGGCTGGTCACCGGTGGTGAGCGCCGCTGAGGCGAGTGCCGTCGCCAGGGGCCTGTTCGGCGCCGGGGACAGCGCCCCCACGGAGGTGCACCGACGGCGCGACGATGGCCCGCTTCTCAAGTGCGACCATGAGTGCGGGGTCGCCGATGGCACAGGAACTCGTCGCCGACCGGATGCGTCTGGCTTCGGCTTGGGACACCATGCAAGGAGACGCGCGCTTCGACGGGGCGGAGTCAGGGGGAGTCAGGGTCGTTTCTCAGGGGTGTCTCAGGGTCGCGGTCGGAACTGCGGCAGGCACGGGCCCGTTTTCCAGGACAGAGAGCGGCAATGGCCGCGAAGGAGGCGACAACATGTCGAAGAACGCCAAGATCGCCGCAGGAGGCGTGGCGGTCGGACTCATCCTGATGATCTGGCTGCCCTGGTGGGCCGCCCTCCTGATAGTCCTGGGGGTTCCGGCTGCCGCGTACTTCACGCTCGACCCCTCCCAGCGGCGCAGGCTGCGCCGTGCGACGCGCAAGGAACTCGGCCGCTGACACCTTCGACGCGCGGCTGCCGGGACACTGCCTCGTCGCGGTCGCATCCGTCCGCAGCGGTGAGGGCCGCCGTTCAGCTGGGACGTACGGCCATCGCGTCGAGCGCCTTGAGGAGTCCCGGCAGTTTCGGCCCTCGGGTCACCGGCAGTACCTCGCCGGGTTCCTCGTCGAGGAGGATGAACGCCATGTCGTCGGTGCGCGCCACCAGTGACCAGCCCGGACCGTCGGCGCGCAGCGTGCGCGCGTCGCCCGTGGCGAACGAGGACCGGACCCGGCCGAGCGGCGGCGGCGTGTCGACGTACGCGTGCGCCTCCGCGAGCACCCGCCGGACACCGCTGTGACCCGGACCCGGGCCCGGACCCAGGCCCGGACCCGGTTCCTCCGCCGTCGCGTCCGAGCCGGCCGGAATCCCCGACGCGTCTTGAGCGTCCGTGGCTTCCGAGGAGCCCGAGGCGTCTTGAGCGTCTGCGGCCCCTGAGGAACCCGAGGAGCCTGAGGAGCCCGAAGAATTCGAAGGGCCAGGTGAGCCCGCAGGGTCGGAAGAGCCCGAAGAGGACGCGGCGATCCGTGTGCCGTCCCCGGACTCCTCGGCGGACCCCGTGGCGTCGTCCGAGACCGCTCCGGGCTGATCCACCTGCTCCCGCCACTGCGTCCACTGCACAGCGATCTCGTCAGCCCCCATCCGGCGCTGCGCGGGACCCCACTCGGTCGTGTCGGGCGGTGACAGTGGGGGCGAGTCCTCCCCTTCGGGATCGTGCGGCGCGGGCACGCCGGGAGCCGCCACGGCGACGGCGAGCGGCCAGCCGGGCAGCGCGGTGACGACCGTCCGCTCGTCCGGCGACAGTTCGTGCTCCATCCCGCAGTCCCAGGCGGCTATGGCCACCGCGACCAGTGACACGTCGTCGATCACGACGGTCCACCGGGCGCCCGCGCCGTCCTGCCCGAGCACCAGGCCGTAGCCGTCCGCCAGCGGGGCGAGGCCGAGAGCCGAGCACGCCTCGGGATAGTCGTCGCCCAGCACGCTCGGGAACTTCGCCGGAGTCAGCAGCACCGCTGTGAGCACGTAGAGCGCGTCGTCCTCGGTGGCGACGGCGTCCTCGTCCGTCCCGGCCATTCCAGCCTCCCCATCGGTTCGACCAACGGCGCGCACCCTAGTGCGACCGGAAGCCGCTTGTCACGACTCCCTGACGCACCCGAGCTGCAGTTTCCCGGCTGGACGGGCCCAAAACGACCACCGCAGGACACACTGCGGCGTCCGTGCGAAGCCGATGCGCGGCCAGCGAACCCACCTCACGCGCCGACAGCGGCCGGAGGCTGCGTTCCTCACGGTGCGGGCAGTCCGAGGAGGGCGCGGGCCACCCTCCGCGGCGACTCGTCGCGTTCCCGTGCCAGCGCCACCACGGCCCGGCACGCCAGCTCGTTCACCCCGAAGGACAGCGCGCCCGGCGACACCCAGCCCGCAGCCTCGTCCATGCCGTCCTGGTCGTCCTCGATGTACGCCGACGCGTAGGCGGCGGCCGCTTCGAAGAGGTTGTGCCCGTGGCTGTCCCGCCCGGTGCGCTCCTCCGCGCTCACCGAGTTGAGGAAACGCCGCCAGACGCTGCGTACCTTGCCGAACATACTGACCACCGTCCCCTAGCACCGTCACCACGGCCACCTAGCGCCGTCACCACGGCGACCGGGTGTGTCCTGCCACTCAACGTAGAGTCGTTGCTTCCAGGACAGAAGGGTGGACGGGACGCCGACGGCGAACGGCCGCACGGCTGGAGGCCGCCGGTGTGCGCCTGGTGACAGTGGCGGGAGGGGGCGGGCTCGATGTCCCGTCCGACGCTCCGGACGACTTCGCCGCGGCGACTGCCGGTCGCTCACTGCCGAGGTTCATCTCTTGCGCGCGTCATCGCCAAGGCTTACCGCGCGCGTCCTGACTGATATTTCCACGCGCGTCCTCTCCGAGATCCTCGCGTACGGAGAGCGCCAGGAAGCGGTCGTCCTCGTCGACGTAGGACGTCATGCGCCAGCCCGAACCCGCCAGCAGCGGCCGGAGATTGGGCTCCGCGCGGAGGTCGTCCGGGGTGAGCCGCCGGCCCTGGCGTGCGGCCAGCGCCGCCCTGCCGATCGGGTGGAACAGCGCCAGCACTCCGCCCGGTCGCACCACGCGCGCCAACTCGACGAGATCGCGCGACGGATCGGGCAGGTGGGCGATGAGCCCCGCGGCGAACACGGCGTCGAGCGACCGCGACCGCAGCGGAAGCCGGGCGACGTCGGTCAGCAGCAACCGGCCGGCCCGGTCCCGCCCCGCCTGCCGTGCGACCCGCAGCATGGCCGGGGTGAGGTCGGCGCCGATCACCACGCCGGACGATCCCACGGCCGCGCGGAGCGGTGTCAGAGCCCGGCCGGTGCCGCAGCCCGCGTCCAGTACACGGTCCCCGGCGCGCAGGCCGAGTTCGGCGACGGCGGCGGCGTAGACGGGACCGTCGTCGGGGAAGCGGCGGTCCCAGTCGGCGGCGCGGGCGGAGAAGAACTCCTGGACGTGTACGTGGCTGTCGCTCATGCCAGGCATGATGGCGCATCGTCGCGACCGACGCCGCAGCGCACACGTTCGAGCCTGACGCGATCGTTCCAGCGCCCGTCCACGACACATACCGGCATCTTCCGCAACGGGGCAGTGCGCACGCCCGCGTGCGGTCTAACGTTCCGGAGCCATGGGACAGCCCACGCCGGTCGTCGCCGGCACTCCTGGGAGGGGTGATCGATGCTTGCCGAGCAGCCCGAGGCCGCGGACGGCGAACCGGCCGTGCTGGCGCTGAAGATACTGGTCGCCGGAGGCTTCGGCGTGGGCAAGACGACGCTCGTGGGCGCCGTCAGCGAGATCCGGCCACTGCGCACAGAAGAACCACTCAGCGAGGCGGGCCACCCGGTGGACGACACCGAAGGCGTCGACCGGAAGGCCGTCACGACCGTCGCCATGGACTTCGGACGGATCACGATCCGCTCCGACCTCTCGCTGTACCTGTTCGGTACACCGGGCCAGGACCGCTACTGGTTCCTCTGGGACGAACTGGCACAGGGAGCCCTCGGCGCGGTCGTCCTCGCCGACACCCGGCGGTTGGCGGACTGCTTCCCCGCGGTGGACTACTGCGAGCACCGGCGCATCCCGTTCGTAGTGGCCGTCAACTGCTTCTCGGGTGCGCAACCGCACGGCGTCGAGGACGTCGCCGACGCCCTCGACCTCGACCGGGGCACGCCCGTCGTGCTGTGCGACGCGCGTGACCGCGACTCGGGAAAGGAGGTGCTCATCAGTCTCGTCGAGTACGCCGGACGGGTCCACACCGCCCGGCTCCTCGACTCCGTGAGCTGACTACCGGCCGCCGTGACGCGGCCGGATCAGTCCGCCACGGCCCTCTGCGCCAGCACCTTGTCCACCGTCACCCGGACGAGCAACTCACCCGGCACGCCGTTGCGGGCCCCAAACTCCTCGGCCCGCTCCTCGCCCATGTACCGGGCACCGATGCGGGCCGCCCAGTGCCGCAGTTCCTCGGTCTCTTCCGAGATCCGGGCGCGGCCCTGGATCACCACGAAGTCGAACGGGGGCCGGTCGTCGTCCACACACAGGGCGATACGGCCGTCACGGAGCAGATTGCGTCCCTTGACGGTGTCCTTGCCGGTGTTGAACACGACCTCGTCCCCGTCGAGCAGGAACCAGACCGGTGCCACATGCGGACTGCCGTCCGCCCGGACGGTGCAGAGCTTCGCGGTACGAGTGCCGTCGGAGACGAACGCCCGCCATTCCTCATCGGTCATCTTCTGTGCCATGGCCTCATCCTGCTTGCCCGAAGCTCCACCGTGGGGAAGGCTGGCGGAGCAGAATCCCTGCCAGGGGAGACACCGCGCACGGGGAGCACAGGGGGAGACGGGAACATGGCGCAGAACCAGGGACTCGGCTGGATGCTGGACGATCTGACCGAGCGCGTCGACCATGTGCGGCACGCGTTGGTGCTGTCCAACGACGGCCTGGTGACGGGGGCCAGTACGGGCCTGCGACGTGAGGACGCGGAGCACCTCGCCGCCGTGTCGTCCGGACTGCACAGTCTGGCCAAGGGCTCGGGCCGTCACTTCGGCGCCGGGCAGGTACGCCAGACCATGGTCGAGTTCGACGAGGCGGTCCTCTTCGTCACCGCGGCCGGCTCCGGCAGTTGCCTGTGCGTCCTGAGCGGCGCGGAAGCAGACATCGGGCAGATCGCCTACGAGATGACCTTGCTGGTGAACCGGGTCGGCGAGCATCTCGACGTCGACGCCCGGTACCCCGAACGGACCTCGGCTCTGGAGTTCTGACCAGGCACTTCTTCCTCCTGCGGGAGCTGTCCGGGAAGTTGTCCACAGGCTCCGACGGGCCGTCGCGGAAGCGGCTACGGTTTTTCTCGGTCAGGCGCACACGGCGCCGTCCGTCGCACGCTCCACGGGGGAGACCAGCATGTCCCACGACATCACCACCCACGAGAATCCGCCCGCGCCGACCCGTCGCGTCGCATCGTCCGACAGCAGCCTCGCGCCCGGCCGGGCGGCGCGTGAACTCGGCCTCAAGCGCAGCGAGTACGACATCGCGGTGGGCCTGGGCCGAATCCGCACCGTGCCGGACTACGGGGGAGGGGGCCGACGCGTCACCCGGGCGGAGATCGAGCGGCTCATCGCCCGGGAGGGGTACCCCGAGTCCCTGCGCCGGAGCGTCAAGGCCGTCGGGACGGCGGAGGGAGCGGCTCTCATGCAGGTGTCCAAGGCCCGTTTCACCCGCCTCGCCCGGCTGGGCCTGCTGGTGCCGGTGAAGGTCTACGTCAACCGCTATCGCGCCGTCGTCTGGCTTTACCTGGCCGAAGAACTACGGCAGTTCGCGTCCGACGAGAAGAACGCCGCTCTCCTGAAGGGCCGCGCCCCTGAGCGGATGCGGGAGGAACTGGCCGACGGTGAGGACCGACGTGCCCGCAATTGGCGCGAAAGGCGCCTGGGTTCCCTGCTCCGCCAGGCCGACGACCCGTGGGCCCGGGCCGCCGCGGCGGCCTCCCTGCTCGACCCGGTCGACCTCTCCGCCGTCGTCCGGGACCCCTACGAGCGCTCCCGCCTCCACCGGTTCCGGCCGGCTCCGGCTCTCCACGGCGCTCCGGGCTCACCCACCGCCGAACTCGCGCAGGAGATCGGGACCGCGACCGCCGCCGACGAGATCGACTGGCTCCGCACGGAGGTGGTACGGCTGGTCGACGCCGCACGAGAACACAGCCCGGCACCGCGCCCCGAGCACCGTGCGGGCACCCGACCGGCACCGCGCCCGGTTCCGTCACCGTCACTCACGCCGGACCCGGTGCCGCGTGCTCTTCTCAGGAGGAGGAACGGCCGCCCGCACGCGTCTTCACCGGCCGCTGTACGCCCGACATGTACGGCACCGTCCCGGGTGTCGGCGCACTCGCCGGCACCGTCCCCCGTGCCGACGCACCTGCTGGCATCGTCCCCCGTGCCGGCGCATCCGACGGCACCGGCACCGGCACCGGCTCCGGTAGCGGCTTCGGTATCGCCGCCACCGTCACCGGCCCTCACGACTGCGTCGGCGCGCCGGCCGCCCCGCTCCGGCGAACGCCCCCGTCCCCGTCGCCTGCTGGGCCGCCTGCGCCGCAGAAGCCGTACGTCAGCCGACTGACGCCCGAGGGCCCGCCAAGGGCGGCTCGCCGCGCAGCGGTTGTGCCGTGGCTGCCGCTCACAGCGCCCGGAACAGCCCCTCCTGGACCACGGAGACCAGGAGACGGCCCTCCGTGTCGTAGATCCGGCCCCGGGCCAGCCCCCGTCCGCCCGTGGCGATCGGCGACTCCTGGTCGTACAGGAACCACTCATCGGCGCGGAACGGACGGTGGAACCACATAGCGTGATCCAGCGAGGCCATGTCGAAGCCCCGAGGGCCCCACAGCGGCTCCACGGGGAGGCGCACGGCGTCCAGCAGGGTCATGTCGCTGGCGTAGGTCAGGGCGCAGGTGTGGACGAGCGGGTCGTCACCGAGCGGCCCGACCGCCCGCATCCACACGGCGCTGCGCGGCTCGGCGCCCTGGACGTCCTCGGCACTCCAACGCAACCGGTCCACGTAACGGATGTCGAACGGCTGCCGCCGCGCCATCCGCTCCAACTGCTCCGGCAGCGCCCCCAGGTGCTCCCGGACCTCGGCGGCGACCGTCGGCAAGGACTCCGGGTCCGGGACCTTACGGGCCGGCGGCAGCTGGTGCTCGAAACTCCCCTGCTCAGGCTTGTGGAAGGAGGCGGTCAGATTGAAGATCGTGCGGCCCTGCTGCACGGCGGTGACCCGGCGGGTCGTGAACGACCGCCCGTCCCGGACCCGTTCGACCTGGTACACGATGGGCACGCCCGGCCGGCCCGGGCGCAGGAAGTACGCGTGCAGCGAGTGCACCGGGCGGTCGCCCTCCGTGGTGCGCCCCGCGGCGACCAGGGCCTGCCCGGCGACCTGGCCGCCGAAGACCCTTTGCAAGGACTCCTGCGGACTGCGGCCGCGGAAGATGTTGACCTCGATCTGCTCCAGGTCAAGCAGGGCGACGAGGCTCTCGGCCGGGTTCGTCATGGGTGGTTCTCTCCTGTGTTCACAGCTGGCCGACGTCGGTGACGCGGACGACCGCCCGGCCTTCCGCGTCGGAGGCCACGAGGTCGACCTCGGCGCTGATGCCCCAGTCGTGATCGCCGTTCGGGTCGTCGAAGATCTGCCGTACCCGCCACAGCCGGTCCTGCGGCTGCTCGTCGATGACCAGCAGCTTCGGGCCGCGGGCGTCCGGACCGGTGCCCAGGTCGTCGTACTCGTCCCAGTACTTGTCCATCGCCTCGCCCCAGGCGTCGGCGTCCCACCCGGCGTCGCCGTCCATCTCACCGAGCTCCCCGACCTGGTCGAGGGCGGCCAGCTCCACCCGGCGGAAGAGGGCGTTGCGGACGAGGACCCGGAAGGCGCGCGCGTTGGTGGTGACCGGGCGGACCTGGTCGGCCTTCTCCTGGGCCTCCTCGGCGGTCATCTCCGCCGGGTTGGCGAGCTGTTCCCACTCGTCCAGCAGGCTGGAGTCGACCTGGCGCACCATCTCACCGAGCCACTCGATCAGGTCCTGGAGGTCGTCGGACTTCAGGTCGTCGGGGACGGTGTGGTCGAGCGTCTTGAAGGCGCCGGCGAGGTAGCGCAGCACGATGCCCTCGGTACGGGCCAGCTCGTAGTGGGAGACCAGCTCGGTGAAGGACATCGCCCGTTCGTACATGTCCCGGATCACCGACTTCGGCGACAGCGGGTGGTCACCGACCCAGGGGTGGCTCCTGCGGTAGGTGTTGTACGCGTGGAAGAGCAGCTCCTCCAGGGGCTTCGGGTACGTGACCTCCTGGAGCCGCTCCATGCGCTCCTCGTACTCGACGCCGTCCGCCTTCATCGCGGCCACCGCCTCGCCGCGCGCCTTGTTCTGCTGGGCGGCCAGGATCTGCCGCGGGTCGTCCAGCGTGGACTCCACCACCGACACCATGTCCAGCGCGTACGAAGGCGACTCGGGATCGAGGAGCTCGAACGCGGCCAGTGCGAACGTGGAGAGGGGCTGGTTGAGGGCGAAGTCCTGCTGGAGGTCGACCGTCAGGCGGACGATGCGGCCCTCGGCGTCCGGGGTCTCCAGCTTCTCGACGATGCCGCCGTCCAGCAGCGAGCGGTAGATGGCGATGGCCCGCCTGATGTGCCGCAGCTGCTGTTTGCGGGGCTCGTGGTTGTCCTCCAGCAGGCGCCGCATCGCCTCGAAGGCGTTGCCCGGCCGCGCGATCACGGACAGCAGCATCGTGTGAGTCACCCGGAAGCGGGACGTCAGCGGCTCCGGCTCGGAGGTGATGAGCTTGTCGAAGGTCTGCTCGCTCCAGGCGACGAAGCCATCGGGTGCCTTCTTGCGGACGACCTTGCGGCGCTTCTTCGGGTCGTCACCCGCCTTGGCCAGCGCCTTCTCGTTCTCGATGACGTGCTCGGGCGCCTGCGCGACGACGAACCCCGCCGTGTCGAAGCCGGCACGTCCGGCCCGGCCCGCGATCTGGTGGAACTCACGGGCGCGCAGAGTCCGCACCCGGCTGCCGTCGTACTTGGTCAGAGCGGTGAACAGCACGGTACGGATCGGCACGTTGACGCCGACGCCGAGCGTGTCCGTGCCGCAGATCACCTTCAGCAGCCCCGCCTGGGCGAGCTTCTCCACCAAGCGGCGGTACTTGGGCAGCATGCCGGCGTGGTGCACGCCGATCCCGTGCCGTACGTAGCGGGAGAGGTTGCGGCCGAACTTCGTGGTGAAGCGGAAGTTGCCGATCAGATCGGCGATCTTCTCCTTCTCCTCCCGGGTGCACATGTTGATGCTCATCAGCGCCTGCGCCCGCTCCACCGCCTGCGCCTGCGTGAAGTGCACGATGTAGACGGGGGCCTGCTTGGCCGCGAGAAGGTCGGTGAGCGTCTCCGTGAGCGGCGTGTAGCGGTACTCGTAGGAGAGCGGCACCGGGCGCGTCGCCGACCGGACCACCGACGTCGGGCGGCCGGTGCGCCGGGTGAGGTCCTTCTCGAAGAAGGAGACGTCACCGAGGGTGGCGGACATGAGGATGAACTGTGCCTGCTCCAGTTCCAGCAGCGGGATCTGCCAGGCCCAGCCGCGGTCCCCCTCCGCGTAGAAGTGGAACTCGTCCATGACGACCTGGCCGATGTCCGCGTCCTTGCCGTCACGCAGCGCGATCGAGGCGAGTACCTCGGCGGTGCAGCAGATCACGGGTGCGTCGGCGTTCACGGAGGCGTCGCCGGTGAGCATGCCGACGTTCTCGGTGCCGAAGAGCTTGCACAGCTCGAAGAACTTCTCCGACACCAGTGCCTTGATCGGCGCCGTGTAGAACGTGACCTCGTCCCGGGCCAGCGCGGCGAAGTGCGCACCCGCCGCGATCATGCTCTTGCCCGAGCCGGTGGGCGTCGAGACGATCACGTTCGCCCCGGAGACCACCTCGATCAGCGCCTCCTCCTGATGGGGGTAGAGGGTGAGACCCCGCTCCTCGGCCCACGACTCGAAGGCTTCGTAGAGGGCGTCGGGGTCGGCGGTCCGCGGCAGTCGATCGATGAGGGTCACGCCACCATCTTGCCTGGCCCCGTCCCCGATGCGGGAATCGGCTGCGGCATCGAAGATCATGAACGCTACGCTGGGACGCCGACGGCATGTCGGCGGACCTGGTCAACTGGACAGCGGCACACGAGGAATGGGGCGGGCAACGGCGATGATGGGACCAGCACACTCACTGTCGGGAGCCGCGGCCTGGCTCGGAGTCGGGGCGGCGACCGCCGCCGCCGGGTACCCGATGCCCTGGCCGGTCCTCCTGACCGGTGCCCTGATCTGTGCCGGCGCCGCGCTCGCACCGGATCTCGACCACAAGGCGGCGACCATCTCACGGGCCTTCGGGCCGGTCTCCCGGGGCCTGTGCGAGATCGTCGACAAGCTGTCGTACGCCGTCTACAAGGCCACCAGGAAGCCTGGCGACCCGCGCCGCTCCGGCGGGCACCGCACCCTCACCCACACCTGGCTGTGGGCGGTTCTGATCGGTGCCGGATCCTCGGCCGTGGCGCTCGTCGGCGACCGCTGGGGCGTGCTGGCGATCCTCTTCATCCACATGGTGCTGGCCATCGAGGGCCTGCTGTGGCGGGCGGCCCGCGGCTCCAGCAGCGACGTCCTGGTGTGGCTACTGGCCGCGACCAGCGCGTGGATCATCGCGGGTGTCCTGGACGAGCCGGGCAACGGTTCGGACTGGCTGTTCACCGGCCCCGGCCAGGAGTACCTGTGGCTGGGACTGCCGATCGTGCTGGGTGCGCTGGTGCACGACATCGGGGACGCGCTGACCGTCTCCGGCTGCCCGATACTCTGGCCCATACCATTGGGCCGCAAGCGCTGGTATCCGATCGGTCCGCCCAAGGCGCTGCGGTTCCGCGCGGGCAGCTGGGTGGAGCTGAAGGTCCTGATGCCGGCGTTCATGGTGCTCGGCGGGGTGGGCTGCGCGGCGGCGCTCAACGTCATCTGACCCGTCACCGTCACGTCCCGGCGGTCCCGCCGCCGGTCAGCTCTCCGCCCGGCGGTGTCGTCGCCGACGGCCGCTCATGCCGGGTTGCCACCGCCCTCAGGGCCGGACCGGCCGCCGCTCTCCGAGTCCGGCCGGGCTCCGCCGCCGTAGCGCCGCTCGAAGCGGGCGACGCGCCCCTCGGTGTCCACCGTCCGCGCCTGCCCGGTGTAGAAGGGGTGGCTCTCCGACGAGATTTCCACGTCCACGACCGGGTAGCTCCGGCCGTCGTCCCACTCGATCGTCCGGTCGCTGGTGGCCGTGGACCGGGTGAGGAAGGCGTATCCGGCGGCGCGGTCCCGGAAGACGACGGGGTGGTAGTCGGGGTGCTTGTCCTGCTGCATGAGTGCTCCTTGCGTTCCTTGTGCGGCGCGGGCGGCGCGCCCGGTGGCGACGCCGGGGGAACAGCGGCCCCGACGGGGCAGCAGGCGCGGGGCCCGGACGGATGCCGGGCGGTCCGTCCGGCGTCAGCGGGGCAGGGTGTCCTCGTCGACGACGTGCATCGCGGCCTCCTCGGCGGAGGCAGCCGCTCCGTCGATGCCCACGTCCACGGCGACCAGTGCGGGCTCCTCGTCCTCGTGCGCCCCCTCGTCGGGGGCCACGAGCCGGCCGGAGCGGGCGGCGCCGACCTCGTCGTCCAGCAGTTCGCCGTCGGTGTCCCCGGAGTCTCCGAGACCGTCACCGTCGGGCACCGCGAGGTCCGGCGTCTCCTCGGCGAGCCGCTGCTCCAGCGTCTCACCCCGCCGTCGCTCGGCGGCCGTCACCCCGCCGTGCTCCACCGCCCAGGGCCGCTCCGGCGGGGACCAGCCGGGGTCGAGGGGATCGTCGACACCGTCGTACTCAAGGGTGTCCTCCGCGTCGAGCAGCCCGGTGTCCTCCCTCTGCTCCGAACCGTCGGGCTGGTAGACGTCGTCTCCCCATCTGTCGGCGCTGTTCACGGAAACCTCCAGAGGCTGGGGACGGGCCCCTACTCGACGCGGCCCACGGCGGGTCGCCGTCGCGCGGAGGCAGGCCGTCGCCCGGCGCCTCGGCGCCTGGGCTCCGGACGTTCTCCGCGCCGGTGCCTCCTCTCACATTTCCACCACGATCCGGGACCGCGCAACGGCAGGGACCCGGGCCGGGGACCCGGCGCGGAGCACGATCACCCCGACGGGACCGTGCCCCGCACCGAGGTCAGCGCCCCGGCGTCCCCCGGATCAGCCGTGCCACGAGCGCCACAGTGCCGCGTACGCGCCGTCCGCGGCGACCAGGTCGTCGTGGCTGCCCAGTTCGCTGATCCGGCCGTCCTCGACCACGGCGATGACGTCCGCGTCGTGGGCGGTGTGCAGCCGGTGGGCGATGGCGACCACCGTGCGGCCGTCGAGCACCCGGGCCAGGGACCGTTCCAGGTGACGGGCCGCCCGGGGGTCGAGCAGCGACGTCGCCTCGTCGAGGACCAGCGTGTGCGGATCGGCCAGCACGAGCCGGGCCAGCGCGATCTGCTGGGCCTGCGCGGGGGTGAGGGAGAAGCCGCCCGAGCCGACCTCGGTGTCCAGGCCCTCGTCGAGCGCGCGGGCCCAGGCGTCCGCGTCCACGGCGCCGAGGGCGGCCCACAGTTCGGCGTCGGTGGCGCCGCTGCGGGCGAGCCGGACGTTGTCGCGCAGGGAACCCACGAAGACGTGGTGCTCCTGGTTGACGAGGGCGACGTGCGAGCGGACGCGTTCGGCGGACATCCGGGACAGTTCGGCACCGCCCAGGGTGATGCGGCCGTCGCGGGGGGCGTAGATACCGGCGAGCAGCCTGCCCAGGGTGGACTTGCCGGCGCCCGAGGGGCCCACCAGGGCCAGCCGGGTGCCGGGGGCGACCTCCAGGGAGACCTTGCGCAGGACGTCCACGCCGTCCACGTAGCCGAAGCGCACCTGGTCGGCGTGGACGTCGCGTCCCTCGGGTGCGTGCGCGGAGTCACCGTTCTCGGGCTCGATCTCGCGCACGCCCACCAGGCGGGCCAGCGACACCTGCGCCACCTGGAGCTCGTCGTACCAGCGCAGGATCAGCCCGACCGGGTCGACCAGCATCTGGCCGATCAGCGCGGCCGTCGTCAGCTGGCCCACCCCGATCCAGCCCTGGAGGACGAACACACCACCGATCATGAGCACGGAGGCCAGGACGGTCACATGGGTGACGTTGACGACGGGGAACAGCACGGACCGCAGCCAGAGCGTGTAGCGCTCCCAGGAGGTCCACTCCTTGATCCGGCGCTCCGACAGTCCGACGCGCCGGTCACCGAGGCGGTGGGCCTCGACGGTCCGCCCGGCGTCCACGGTCTCGGCGAGGGCCGCGGCCACGGAGGCGTATCCGGCGGCTTCCGAACGGTACGCGGAGGGCGCCCGCCGGAAGTACCAGCGGCATCCGATCACCAACAGCGGCACCGCGAGCAGTACGGCCGGGGCCAGCGGCGGTGCCGTGATCACCAGACCGCCGAGCAGCAGCACCACCCAGACCGCACCGATCGCGAGCTGGGGCACGGCCTCGCGCATCGCGTTGCCGAGCCGGTCGATGTCGGTGGTGATCCGGGAGAGCAGGTCGCCGGTGCCGGCCCGTTCCAGGACGCCGGGCGGCAGACCGACGGAGCGGACGAGGAAGTCCTCACGCAGATCGGCGAGCATGCGCTCACCGAGAACCGCGCCGCGCAGCCGGACCTGGCGCACGAAGACGGCCTGGATCACCAGGGCGAGCACGAACAGGGTGGACGTGATGCCGAGGTGGAGCTCGCGGGCGCCGTCGGAGACCCGTTCCACGAGCCCGCCGAGCAGGTAGGGGCCGGCCATGGAGGCGACCACGGCGACGGTGTTGACGGCGACGAGGAGCAGGAACGCGCGGCGGTGGCGGCGCAGCAGCTCCGCCACGTAGCCGCGCACGGTCGCCGCGGAACCGACGGGCAGGGTGTTCGCCGTCGTCGGGGCCGCGGGGTCGTACGCCGGTGGCGCCACGCCGATCATGCCGTCTCCTCGATCTCTTCCAGGTGGTGCAGAACGTCGTCGTCGGCCGGACGGCCCGAACCATCACCGTTCCGGCTGCGCTCTACGGAGGCGGAGGCGGAGGCGGAGGCAGAGGCGGAGGCGGAGGCGGAGCTGGAGGCAGCGGCGGCGTCAGAGTCGGGAGCCCGTAGAACTCCCCGCCCCACGTGCTGTCCGACACCCGAGCCGATCTTCCCGGCACGCTGGCCGGTCTCTCCGTCCCGCACCACGGTCTCTTGGTCCGGCACGCCGCTCTCTCCGTCGCGCGTGACGGTCCCCCCGTCCCGCACGCCGCTCTCTCCGTTCCGCGTGACGGTCCCCCCGTCCCGCACGCCGCTCTCCTCATCCGTCTCACGCGTCACGACCGTCCGGTACCGGGCGTCGCTCCGTACCAGGTCTCGGTGGGCGCCGGTGGCCGCGGCCTTGCCCTCGTGCAGGAACACCACCCGGTCGGCGCGGTCCAGCAGCAGGGGCGAGGAGGTGAACACGACCGTGGTCCGGCCGGCCCGCAGGCTCTTCACGCCTTCCGCGACGCGGGCCTCGGTGTGGGAGTCGACGGCGGAGGTGGGTTCGTCGAGGACGAGGACCTCGGGGTCGGTCACCAGGGACCGGGCCAGGGCGAGCCGCTGGCGCTGGCCGCCGGAGAGCGACCGGCCGCGTTCGGTGATGCGCGCGTCCATCGGGTCGTCGATGTCGACCGATCCCTGGACAAGCGCTTTCAGCACGTCCTCGCACTGTGCGGCGGACAGCGCGTCCGCTGCGTCGACCGCACCGGAGGAGGGCACGTCCAGGAGATCGCGCAGGGAACCGGAGAGCAGTACCGGGTCCTTGTCCTGGACCAGCACCGCCGTGCGCGCGGCGTCCAGCGGCAGCTCGTCGAGCGGCACTCCGCCCAGGGAGACGGGCGTGCCCCGCTCGGAGGGATGGCCGCCGAGACGCTCCGCCAGCCGGCCGGCCGCGTCGGGGTCACCGCAGACCACGGCCGTCAGACGGCCCGCGGGGACGAGCAGACCGGTGTCCGGGTCGTGCAGGTCACCGGAGGGGAGACGGCCGCCGGACGCGGGACGGCCGTCCGCTGTGCGGGAGCCGTCCGTGTCCGTGGCCCGCCGCAGCGACAGCACCCGCGCGGCCCGTTTGGCCGAGGGCCGGGAGAAGGAGTAGGCCATCGCGATCTCTTCGAAGTGCCGCAGTGGATAGGTGAGGATCATGACCGAGCTGTAGACGGTGACCAGTTCGCCGACGCCTATCCGGCCGTCCTGGGCCAGGTGGACGCCGTGCCAGACCACCGCGATCAGCAGCAGACCCGGCAGCAGCACCTGGATGGCGGAGATCAGGGACCACATGCGGGCGCTGCGTACGGCCGCGTGGCGCACTTCCTGGGAGGCGCGGCGGTAGCGGTCGAGGAACAGTTCCTCGCCGCCGATGCCGCGCAGGACGCGCAGTCCGGCGACGGTGTCGGAGGCGAGTTCGGTGGCCCGGCCCGCCTTCTCGCGCTGGGTGTCGGCGCGGCGGGTGGCGCGGGGCAGCAGCGGCAGTACGGCGAGGGCCAGTACCGGCAGGCCGATGATGACGACGACGCCGAGGGACGGCTCGTAGAGGAGGAGTCCGATGCAGACCAGCACGATGGTGAGGGCGGCGGCGGTGAAGCGGGACACCGCCTCCACGAACCAGCCGATCTTCTCGACGTCACCCGTGCTCACGGACACCACTTCACCGGCGGCCACGCGGCGGGTCAGAGCCGACCCGAGCATGGCCGTCTTGCGGGCCAGTAGTTGCTGGACGCGGGCGGCGGCGGTGATCCAGTTGGTGATGGCGGCGCGGTGCAGGAAGGTGTCGCCGAGTGCGTTGCCGGCACAGCACACCGCCAGCAGGGCACCGGCCAGGGCGAGCCGGCCGCCGGAGCGGTCGACGACGGCCTGCACAGCGAGACCCACGCAGAAGGGCAGCGCGGAGACGGAGGCGAAGTGCAGCAGTCCCCAGGCCAGCGACTTGAGCTGTCCGCCCAGCTGGTTCCGGAAGAGCCACCACAGGAATCGGGGGCCCGAGCGTGCGTCCGGCACACCCGGGTCGGGATACGGAAGGTCTTGGATCTGCATGAGGTTCCAGTGGCTCGTGTCAGGTCGGCTCGTGTCAGGTGCGCCGCCCGCGGTTCGACGCTGCGGGCGGAGGGCTGCAAACCGTGACAGGTTCGCGTCGCTGCGTGCTCGAAATCAAGCGGTTTTACGCGGCGGCGCAGGGTTCCGGCTGCGACCGGGCGGCGGGCCGCGAGAGGAACGGGCGGGAAAGCCGGGTATGCCGGGCCGAAAAGACGAAGCGGCTGGTCAGGGCATTGCCGTCACGGAGGCGGGAGGGGTGTCCGGGACAGGGGTCAGGGCGTGGACGGCGCGGTCAGCGGGGTTCCGTGCCGGGGCGCACGACGGCGGTCCCGTCGACCAGGGTGTCCAGGAGTTGGCCGAGGACCGCGCGTTGTCCGGCGGTGAGCGGGGCCAGGATCTCCTCCGCCGCCGACCGGCGCGCGTGGCGCAGTTCGCTCAGGGCGGTGCGCCCGTCGTCCGTCAGCTCGATGCGGATGACGCGGCGATTGGCCTGATCCGGCACCCTGCGCACCTTGCCGGAGGTCTCCAGTGCGTCGACGAGCGTGGTCACCGCGCGGGGGACCACTTCGAGGCGCTCGGCCAGATCGGCCATGCGCGGCGGAGAGCCGTAGTGCGCGAGCGTGCGCAGGAGGCGGGACTGGGCCGGGGTGATGCCGAGTTCGCGCCGCTCCAGGTGGTGTTTCTGGATGCGGTGCACCCGGCGGGTGAGCCGCAGGAGTTGTTCGGCCAGGGCGCCGTCGGGGTCGGGAGCGGTCATGCGGGAACAATATCAGGACCACGTTCATTGTGAGCATAGGTAACAATGAGCTAAGATCCGTCAGTCCTGGCCGAGCACCGCCTCGGCGTCGTCTCCCGAAGGAGCCCATGAAACCCGATCACGGACCGTCCTGGACCCCGCCGGCCGACGCGGGCGAACAGCCCCGGCAGGTGCGGCGCATCCTCAGACTCTTCCGCCCCTACCGAGGGCGCCTCGCGGTCGTCGGGGCGCTCGTCGGCGCCGCGTCGCTGGTGTCGGTCGCCGCACCGTTCCTGCTCAGGGAGATCCTCGACGTCGCCCTCCCCGAGGGCCGGACCGGCCTGCTGAGCCTGCTGGTCCTCGGCATGATCCTCGGCGCCGTCCTCACCAGCGTCTTCGGTGTCCTGCAGACACTCATCTCCACCACGGTCGGCCAGCGCGTCATGCACGACCTGCGCACCGCCGTCTACGGCCGGCTGCAGCGCATGTCGCTCGCCTTCTTCACCCGGACCCGTACCGGTGAGGTCCAGTCCCGTATCGCCAACGACATCGGCGGCATGCAGGCGACCGTCACCTCCACCGCCACCTCCCTGGTCTCCAACGCCACCAGCGTCATCGCCACCGTCGTCGCGATGATCGCCCTCGACTGGCGCCTCACCGTCGTGTCGCTGCTGCTCCTGCCGGTGTTCGTGTGGATCAGCCGCCGGGTCGGCGACGAGCGCAAGCGGATCACCACCCAGCGGCAGAAGCAGATGGCCGCGATGGCCGCCACCGTCACCGAGTCGCTCTCCGTGAGCGGCATCCTGCTGGGCCGGACCATGGGCCGTTCCGACTCGCTCACCCGTTCCTTCACCGACGAGTCCGAGCGACTGGTCGACCTGGAGGTTCGGTCGAGCATGGCGGGCCGCTGGCGCATGGCCGTCATCACGATGGTCATGTCCGCCCTGCCGGCCGTCATCTACTGGACGGCTGGGCTGGCGCACCAGATAGGAGGTCCGCAGGTGTCCATCGGCACCATCGTCGCCTTCGTCTCGCTCCAGCAGGGTCTCTTCCGCCCGGCGGTCAGCCTGCTGTCGACCGGCGTGCAGATCCAGACGTCGCTCGCGCTGTTCCAGCGCATCTTCGAGTACCTGGACCTGCCGGTCGACATCACCGAGCGGACGGACCCCCTCCGCCTCGACCGGGTCAAGGGCGAAGTCCGCTTCGAGGAGGTCGAGTTCCGCTACGACGGCGAGGGCGCGGCCGTTCTCGACGGCATCGACATCACCGTCCCGGCGGGCGGCAGCCTCGCCGTGGTCGGCCCGACCGGCGCCGGCAAGTCCACCCTTGGCTACCTCGTGCCCCGCCTCTACGACGTCACCGGCGGCCGGGTCACCCTCGACGGCGTCGACGTGCGCGACCTCGACTTCGACACCCTCGCCCGCGCGGTCGGCGTCGTCTCCCAGGAGACGTACCTCTTCCACGCCTCGGTCGCGGACAACCTGCGGTTCGCCAAGCCGGACGCCACGGACGCGGAGCTGGTCGCGGCGGCGAAGGCCGCGCAGATCCACGACCACATCGCCGGTCTGCCCGACGGCTACGACACGGTCGTCGGCGAGCGCGGCCACCGCTTCTCCGGCGGGGAGAAGCAGCGTCTGGCCATCGCCCGCACCGTTCTGCGTGATCCGCCGGTGCTCATCCTCGACGAGGCGACCAGCGCGCTGGACACCCGTACCGAGGCCGCCGTGCAGCGGGCCGTGGACGCGCTCTCCGCCGACCGCACCACGATCACCATCGCGCACCGCCTGTCGACGGTGCGGGACGCCGACCAGATCGTCGTCCTGGACGCCGGACGGGTGGCCGAGCGGGGGACGCACGAGGAGTTGCTGGAACGGGACGGGCGGTACGCGGCTCTCGTCCGCCGGGACGCACAACAGACACCGACAAGATGAAAATATGCCGGGCGCGTCGAGTGTGCCGGTTTTGTTGGGATTGGGGGGTTACCGTGCCCGCATGCAGATGAACTCTCCGCCACGGAGCACGAGGAGCACGATTCGACTGACGCGCCGGGGCCGCATCGCCCTGATCGCGGCCGGAGCCGTCGTCGCCGGCACCGCCGTGGCGGTGCCGCTGCTGACGCTGGACGGGGAGGAGGACACCCGCCCCACCTCACTGGTGATCCCGGAGGGCAGGCGCGCCACCCAGGTCTACGAGGCCGTCGACAAGGCCCTCGCCCTGCCGGCCGGTACCACCGGAAAGGCCGCAGGCAAGGCCGGGCTGAAGCTGCCCGCCGACGCCGAAGGCAACCCCGAGGGCTACCTCTTCCCGGCGACGTATCCACTCGACGACAAGGCCACCCCCGAGAAACTGCTGGCGGCGATGGTCGACACGGCGAACCGCCGCTTCAACGGCGCACCGGTCGCGGCGGGCGCCGAGCGCAATGCGATGAACGTCTACCAGGCCGTGACCATCGCCAGCATCGTCCAGGCCGAGGCGGCCACCGAGGCCGACATGGGCAAGGTCGCCCGGGTGGTCTTCAACCGCCTGGAGCGCGGGATGCCGCTGCAGATGGACTCCACCATCAACTATGCGCTGAAACGCTCCACCCTGAAGACCACCGAGGACGACACGAAGATCGACAGTCCCTACAACTCGTACCAGCGCATGGGGCTGCCGCCGACGCCCATCGCCAATCCCGGGGAAGCCGCGATGCGTGCCGCGATCAGCCCGACGCCGGGGGACTGGCTGTACTTCGTGACGGTCAAACCGGGCGACACCCGTTTCACCGCCGACCACAAGGAGCACCAGCGCAACGTCACCGAGTTCAACGAGCGGCGGCGCGAGGCTGCTCCCGCCAAAGCCGGATGACCTGTCGGGACGTCACGCGGCGACGGTGCTCGCGTTCTCGGCCAGAAGTCGCCTGATGTCCCGTACGGCCGTGCGCCCCGCGCGGTTGGCGCCGACGGTGCTGGCCGACGGCCCGTAGCCGACGAGGTGGATCCGGGGATCGGCGACCGCGCGGGTGCCGTCGACGCGGATGCCACCGCCCGGTTCCCGCAGCCGCAGCGGTGCGAGATGGTCCACGGCGGCCCGGAAGCCGGTCGCCCACAGGATGACGTCGCCGGCCACCCGCCGCCCGTCCTTCCACTCCACTCCGTCGGGTGTGATCCGGTCGAACATCGGCTGCCGGTCGAGGACGCCGGACTCCAGACCGGCCCGGATCGCGTCGTTCAGCGGCAGCCCCGTGACCGACACCACGCTCTTCGGTGGCAGCCCGTGCCGCACCCGTTCCTCCACGAGCGCCACGGCCGCCCGTCCGGCGTCCTCGTCGAAGGGCCCCTCCCGGAAGACGGGCGGGCGCCGGGTCACCCAGGTGGTGGCGGCCGCGTACGGGGCGATCTCCAGCAGGTGCTGGGTACCCGACGCTCCTCCGCCGACCACAACCACCCGCTGCCCGGCGAACTCCTGCGGACCCGCGTACCGCGCCGTGTGCAGCTGCCGCCCCCGGAAGGTCTCCTGGCCCGGGTAGCGCGGCCAGAACGGGCGGCCCCAGGTGCCGGTCGCGTTGATCAGCGCCCGCGTCGACCACTCCCCGGCCGAGGTCTCGACGAGCAGCCGCCCACCGGTCCCCTCGCGCACGGCACGGACATCGACGGGCCGCCGTACCCGCAGGTCGAACGCGTGCTCGTACGCGGCGAAGTACTCCGTGACGACCTCGGCGGCCGGCCGCACGGGATCGGCGCCGGTCAGCTCCATACCGGGCAGCGCGTGCATGCCGTGCACCTTGCCCCAGGTCAGGGACGGCCAGCGGAACTGCCAGGCGCCGCCGGGGCCGGGGGAGTGGTCGAACACCACGAAGTCGCGCTCCGGCTCGTACCCGCTGCGCCGCAGGTGGTGGGCGGCGGACAGCCCGGCCTGGCCCGCGCCGATGACGACGACCTCGGTCTCGCGTACGTGGTTCACGTCGGTGCCAACAGCGGCACCGGGGCGGATCTTCCCCCTCGCGGGCGCCCCCCGCCGCCGGAACCGGTTCCCGTGCGTCAGGATGGGACCCATGTCAGATGCCTTCACCACCCGCACCATCGACCTCGCCACCGGATCCTCGGAGCGCGTCGTCGACATCACCGGCGACTGCGAGCGTTTCCTGCGCGAGGCCGCAGCGGGCCGCGACGGTCTCCTCAACGTCTTCGTCCCGCACGCCACGGCCGGGATCGCCGTCATCGAGACGGGCGCAGGCAGCGACGACGACCTGCTGTCCGCCCTGCACACCCTGCTCCCGGCCGACGACCGCTGGCAGCACCGGCACGGCAGCCCCGGCCACGGCCGCGACCACGTCCTCCCGGCCTTCGTCCCGCCGCACGCCACCCTGCCGGTGATCGGCGGCAGGCTGGAGCTGGGGACGTGGCAGTCGGTGTGCCTCGTGGACACGAACGTCGACAACGACAACCGTCAGGTCCGTCTCAGCTTCCTCGGCTGACCCGGACCGGCCTCGGGAGCCCGTGCGGTTCTCTCCGCGTCCTCCCACGGCAGCGCAGGCAGCGCAGGCAGTGCAGGCAGCGCAGGCACCGCTGTCCCACTGCGTCTGTCTCGCCGTCGGGATCAGACGGCCATGGCCACGCGCGCCGCTACCAGCGCATCGAAATCAGGGTAGTTCGAAGCGATGTCGCTGCCGGTGAAGTTGCCGATCCACCCGTCCTCCTCATGAAAGAAGCGAATGACGGTGAATGACGGCGCAGCCCCCATGTCGAACCAGTGCTTCGTTCCGCGCGGCACCGTCAGCAGATCCCCGGCCTCGCACAGCACGGCATGCACTTCACGGTCGACGTGCAGATAGAAAGCCCCGGCCCCCGCCACGAAGAACCGCACCTCGTCGTCGTCATCATGCGTGTGCTCCCTGAGGAACTTCCTCCGCTCGGCCTTGGCGGTCAGCCGCCACCCCAGATCCTTCTGCGGACGCAGCCCCACGACGTCGACGCTGGCGAACCCTTCAGCGGCGACCAGGGCGTCCACCTCCGCCCGATAGGCGCTCAACACGGCTGCGGACTCTTGATTTTCGGACAGTCCGGCACGCAATGCCCACTGCTCATAACGGACCCCGGCAGGTGCCAAGGCGGCGGCGATCTCGCTGGTATCGACGGTACGGCGCACGATGGTGCCGGGATCGGAATCCGACCAGGTGGTCAACAGGGTCATGGCACTCTCCTCAACGGAAGTTCTCGATAACGAGCCGATGCCGTACCGCTCAGTCGGTGGTGACGGGCAGCGACAGGTCGAGGTAGTCGGGATAGGCGTGCTGTAGGCCGGGTGCCATCTCCAGCACCTGCACAGGGCCCTCGACGGCGGTCTTCTTGAACCCCGCCAGGCGGTAGACGGTGTACATCGACTTGTTGACATCGGTCGTCTTGAAATCGGCTGTCAGACGCACCTGTTCGGCCTCGGCCGACCGGGCCAGATACCGCAGGATCGCGCCTCCGACATTGCGGCCCATCACGCGACAGGACATCAGAAAAAGGCGAATACGCCATTCTTCCGCCGTCTTCCCCACCAGGGCGAGTCCGATGGTGCCGTAAGTGCCGAAGCGGTCCGTGAGCCGGGCGACCAGGAGGGTGTGGTCCGACCGACCCATCAGTTCACGCAGCTCCGCTCCGGAAAAGGTCAGACCGGTGGTGTTGAGCTGGTGTGTGCGCTCGGTGAGTTCGGCGGCGCGTTCCAGGTCCTCGGGGGTCGCCACCGCGACCGTGAGGCTCATCCGCAGCGACCGGAGAAACTCGACCTGCGGGCCGGCGTACGACTTCTCGTACTCGTTGCGCTCTTCCGCCTGCAGATACATCGTTCGGCGGGCGCGCCCGTCCTCGGTCACCGGCCTGGACAGCTCCGGGCGGCCGAGCAGGTCCGCGGCCGCGGCCGGATCCACACACCGCACCTGCGGGTGCGCGAATTCGACCTCGGCCCGCTCGAAAGCGGAGTCGTCGATGAACATCACCGCTTCGAGACCGATGTTGAGCCTCCGCGCGATGCTGTGAATCAGCCCCGACTTCGGTTGCCACGAAACATGCGGCACGAGGAAGTAGTCGCGAATCCCCAGTCGTTCGAGTTCGGTGAGGGCGGCCTTCTCGTCGTTCTTGCTGGCGATCGACTGGAGAATGCCACGCTGGTCGAGCGTGTCGATCAGCGCACGGACGCCGGGGCGCAACCGAACCCCGGCCCCCTCGGACAGAGTGCCGTCCCACACGGTGTCGTCCAGGTCCCACACGACACACTTGACCAGCTCACTCGGCACAGTCAGCTCCTGCTTCGAACGGATATCGCGGGTGGCGGCGGCGTACTCGGAAACGCTGAAGGCTCTCCTCGGCCAGAAGATCCTGCAGCAGTTGTGTGTTGCCCTCGATGATCTGCATCACCCGTGCGTCCCGCACCCAGCGGTCCACCGGCCCGCCGTCCACCAAGCCCGCCGCACCGTGCAGTTGAGCCGCGGCGGCCGCCGCCGACTCCGCCGCGCGGGACGCTGCCAGCTTCGCGGCCAGCACGTGATGGATCATCCAGGTGTCCTGGGCGTCCATGGCGCGCGCCGCCCGCTCGCACAGGAGCCGCGCCGCCTCGGTGTCGAGAACGGCGTCGCTGACCAGACCGCGGACGAGTTGCAGATCGATCAGCCGTCCGCCGAACTGCTTACGGCTGCTGGTGTGGCCGAGGATCGCGTCGCAGCACGCCTCGGCGAGCGCGAGGGAACCGTATGCGACGCAGAGCCTTCCCAGCGACAACGCATCGCCCGCCACCTGAGAAACACCGAAGCCGGGGCGACCCACCATGCGGTCGGCCGGGACTCGGCAGCCGTCCAGGTGCAGATCGGCCAGCATGGCGCTGCGGAAGCCACTCGTGGGCCGAGTGGGAACCACCGTGACGCCCGGGTCGTCCCGCTGGACGAGGAAGCCCACGCTTCGGTCACCGTGCATGGCGAAGACCAGGAAGCAGTCGGCCAGTTGGCCGAAGGACAACCAGCGCTTCGTGCCGTCCAGGCGCCACTCGGCGGCTGCCGCACCGGCGCCGTCCGGACCTGCTTCCGGTGTCGCCGTCGTCTCGATGGACCGGGCGTCGCTGCCCGCACCCTCCTCGGTGAGGCCGAACGCCCCGATGAGTTCACCGGAGGCGAGGCGTGGCAGCAGCCGCTGCCGAGTGGCCGGCGACGCCCAGCGGCCCAAGCTCGCGCACACCATTCCGTGCACGGTCAAGAGGCTCTGCAACGACGCCGAAGTACGGGCCACCGCCCGGTTCAGCTCCCCGTACGCCTCGTGGCTGAGTGGCCGTCCCCCGTACTCCGCGGGCACCATCGCGGCCATCGCACCGGACCGGACGATCGTCGCGATGACGTCCGGAGGCACCGTTTTCGCCGCCTCGATCTCGTCGGCCAGCGGCAGCAACAGCCGTCCCAGCTCGTCCGCGGTCAGAGACGGCTGCCTCATGGCTGTCATGGCTGTTTCCCCCGCACGAACCGCACGATGCTGTCCAGGGTGTCGAAGTTCTCGATCTCCAGGTCGTCGTCATCGATACCGATGCCGAACTCCTTCTCGAGGTGACTGACGAGCGCGACAGTCGCCAGCGAGGTGAGCACCCCACCGGTGATCAGTTGTATGCCTTCCAGCTCCGCCGGGTCGTCCACGTACCGCGACAGGAATTCGAGAACACGGGATCGAACGGCTTCGTCCTCATAGACGGCAGTCACTGCGACATCACACTCCTACTCGCATGATCAAAACAGGGCGGCGGCCGTGGCCCGTGAGGGCCTCACCGCCTTCCGCGCCACTTCTTCTCAAGCCGGTCGATCTGGCTCTGGCTGAGACTGACGAGGGAGAGGTCCGAGGGCGTCCGGCCGACCGAGTCGGGACCGTCGGCGTGCGCGGCCAACGCCTTGAGGAACGTGACCCAGCCCTCGCTGAGCCGCTTCACATCCGCGAGCACCAGGACGTCGCGCGGCCATGACCACGTCGCGGACAGTTCCGGGCCGGACGGGCCGTCCGTCGCTGCCGCGTTCACCATGAGCGCATGCGTGAGACGCATCCGGGGGTCGAGTCCACCGGTGGGCGCGTCGCCGCTCACCTGCTGCCAGTCACCCTGGGTGTGGGACCGACGCAGGCCGACCCGGCCGAAGTAGTTGAACGCCACCTGCGCGCCGGGTAGCGCGGAGAGCACCGGCGCTGTCTCGGGGTTGAGATAGCGCAGCAGCCCGTAGTCGACCCGCAGCTCCGACGCGGCGCGAAGCTGCTCCTTGACCCGCTGCAGAATCCGCCCGGCGGCCGGCCCGCCGCGCAGGACCTCGCCCCAGGACACCCGGCCCGGATCGAGCCGCACCGGAGCGACCGCGGTGAACCAGCCCACCGTCCGTGAGGTATCGGCGTCCGCGAACAGCTCCTCCCGCCCGTGCCCCTCGACATCGACCAGGACGGACGTAGCACCGGAGGCACTCGGCACACCGTGCGCGGTCCGCCACTGGGCCAGGGCGAGTGAGAACGCCGTCAGGAGTACGTCCTCGACGCCCGCGTGCAGCGTGGTGGGCACCCGTGTGAGCAGCGCTTCCGACAACTCCACCGGAACGGTCACGCGCAGAGTGTCGAGCCGCGCCGCCGTGTCGCCGGGTGCGCCCACCCTCCGCTTACCGACGGGAGGTTCGACGACGGACAGGCTCTCGGTCCAGTGCCCCAGGGAGGCGATGCTCTGGTGTTCACCCGCGCGCGCGTGGAGCTGCTCCGCCCAGCGCTTGAAGGAGGTGGGAACCGTCGCCAACTCCGGCGTGCGGCCGGCGAGTACCGACGCACCCGCGGCGGCGAGGTCGGGCAGGAGAATCCGCCAGGACACGCCGTCCACGACGAGATGGTGGATCGTCAGCAGCAGTCGGCCGGGTTCGTCCGGCCCGTTGTCGAACCAGACGGCCTGCAGCATGACTCCGTCACGCGGTGCCAGACGGCCCCGCGCCCGGCCGGCATGCTCGGCCAGCAACTGCTCGCGCTCGGCCGCGGTCCCGCCGGCACAGTCCACTCGGGTCAGGGCCGCGTCGGCCGTCAGCGCGTGCGGGCTCCGCGGCGGAGGAATGTGCAGGGCCCAGTCATCCCCGTCCTCGTCCCGCGTCAGACGGGCCCTCAGGACATCGTGCCGGTCGATGAGGGACTGCAGGACGTCCGCCAGTCGGTCGTGTCCGACACCCGCGGGAACCTGGACCAGACGCGATTGGAAGAACGCCTCGTACGCGTCACCGGTCTCGACGAGCCACCGCATGACGGGTGTCAGTGGCACCGAGCCGGTTCCGTCGTCCCCCTTCGACGCGCCGTCGCGGTCCTCGGCTACCTGCGTCGTGGCGGCGAGTCGTCCGGCCGTGTGGTGCTGGAAGATGTCGCGGGGTGTCAGGTCGAGGCCCTGTTCGCGGGCGCGGCTGACGAGGACGATGGAGCTGATGCTGTCGCCGCCCAGGGCGAAGAAGCCGTCGTCGACGCCGACACGGTCGGGGTCGAGGCCGAGGACGTCGGCGAAGAGGGCGGTGAGGATCTTCTCCTTCGGAGTGCTCGGGGCGCGTGTGCGGGTGGCCGGCGCATAGTCGGGTGCGGGCAGTGCCTTGCGATCCAGTTTGCCGTTCGGCGTCAGGGGCAGCGTCTCCACCAGCACCACGGCTGTAGGCACCATGTACTCCGGCAGCCGCGCGCCGACGGCCTTCTTCACCTGAGCGACGTCCACGGGCCCGTCGGCCACGACGTAGCCGACCAGGCGCCGGTCACCGGGCCGGTCCTCACGGATGACGGCGGCGGCGGTCGCGACACCGGGGCAGGCCGTCAACGCGGCGTCGACCTCGCCGAGTTCGATACGGAAGCCACGCAGTTTCACCTGGTGGTCCGCGCGGCCGAGGAACTGCAGCGTGCCGTCCCGGTTCCACCGCACCAAGTCCCCTGTGCGGTACATGCGGGATCCGGCGGGACCGTGGGGATCGGCGACGAACCGCTCCGAGGTCAGCCCCGGCCGGTTGAGATAGCCGCGCGCGACACCGGCCCCGGCCACGTACAGCTCACCGGGCACACCGGGCGGAACCGGAGACAGCCCCTCGTCCAGGACGTACGTGCGTACGTTCGCGATCGGCCGGCCGATCGGCGGCACCACCGCACCCGACAAGGCGTCACTCAAGGTCGCACAGACCGTGATCTCCGTCGGCCCGTACGCGTTGAACATCTTCCGCCCCGCGGACCAGCGTTCCACGATCTCCGGACCGCAGGGCTCACCGCCGACGATCAGCGTCAGGGAGCCCGGCAGATTCGCCTCGGACAGCACCCGCAGTACCGACGGCACCAGTGTGCAGTGCGTGATCTTCTCGTCACGGAGCAGGTCGAGGAGATCGGGTCCGGGCGTGAGCCGGTCCGCCTCCGCGAGCACCAGGGTGCCGCCGGTCAGCAGCGCGGTGAAGAACTCCGACGCTGCGGCGTCGAAGCTGGGCGACAGGAACTGCAGCACCCGGGAGCCGACCCCGATCCCCCACTGCTCGCTCTGCGCGAGTGCGAAGTTGGCCAGACCCCGGTGGGGGACGGTGACGCCCTTGGGGGTTCCGGTCGAGCCCGAGGTGTAGATGACGTACGCCGGGTGCGCGGGGTCCAGGGCGCCGGCCCGGTCGGCGTCGGTGAGGTCGGACGTGTCCAGGCCCGCGAGGTGCTCCCGGACCGCGGGGTCGTCGAGGAGGACGACGTCCGTGCCGTCCTGTTCCGACAGGAGTTCACCGGCGCTGGAGTGGGCAAGGACGAGGCTCGGGCGGGCGTCCTCCAGCATGAAGCGGATGCGGTCGCCCGGATAGGTCGTATCCAGCGGAAGATAGGCGGCGCCCGCTTTGAGCACGGCGAGCAGGGCGGTGATCAGGTCCGGGGACCGGTGAAGGGCGAGGGCGACGATGTGTTCGGGGCCTACGCCCCGCTCGACCATGAGCCGGGCCAGGCGGTTGGCGCGGGCGTTGAGGTCCGCGTACGAGACGTCGACGCCGCCGGCACTGAGCGCGCTCACACCGGGTACCGCCACCGCACGCTCCTGGAACAACTCCACAGCGGTACCGGCCAGATGCGGCGTGGCCGTGTCGTTCCACTCTTCGAGTACTTGGTGTCGCTCGTCGTCCGACAGCAGGTCGTACGATCCCACGCGCCGCTCCGGGTCGGCGACGCCGCTGCTGAGCACGCGGACGAGCCGCTCGGCCATGGCCACGACCGTGCCGTGGTCGAACAGGTCGGTGCGGTAGGAGATCACACCGCTGATCCCGGCGCCGCTGCCGTCGGCGTCGTGCTGCTCGGCGAGACTGACGGACAGGTCCATCCGGGCGGACTGGGAACGGACGGCCTGAGGGGTCACTTCGAGCTCGCCGAACCCGGCCGCCGGGCGTGGGGTGTTGTTGAGGGCGAGCATGACCTGGAAGAGCGGGTGGTGGGCCAGGGACCGGGCCGGGTTGACCGCCTCGACCAGACTCTCGAAGGGCACGTCCTGATGGGAGTAGGCGTTGAGATCCGTCTCACGGACACGGTCGAGGAGTTCGGCGAAGGTGGGATCACCGGACACATCGGTGCGCAGGACCAGGGTGTTCACGAAGAACCCGACCAGGTCGTCCAGCTCCTCCTCACCCCGTCCGGCGACCGGAGTACCGACGGGAATGTCCGTGCCCGCGCCGAGACGATGCAGCAGCACACCCACCGCAGCTTGCAACACCATGAACACCGTCGCCTGCCGCGAACGCGCCAGACCCGTCAGCGCCCGGTGCAGCCCGGCATCGATCCGCACGGGAACCGAACCGCCGTCGTGCCCGGCCTGATCCGGATACGGACGGTCCGTCGGCAACTCGACGCGCTCAGGCAACCCGGCCAGAGCCTGCTTCCAGTAGGCGAGTTGAGTGGACAGGAGGCTGTCCGGGTCGTTCTCGTCACCGAGGAGTTCGTGCTGCCACAGGGTGTAGTCGGCGTACTGCACCGGCAACGGCGTCCAGGCCGGGGGGCCGCCGGCCCGGCGGGCGGTGTAGGCGGCGCTGAGATCGCGGGCCAACGGGCCCATCGACCAGCCGTCCCCGGCGATGTGGTGCATCACCAAGACCAGTACATGCTCATCAGCACAGTCATCGACAGCAAAAAGGGTCGCCCGGAGGGGCAGTTCGGTGGCGAGGTCGAACGGGTGACGCACGGCGCGGTCCACCGCACCGGCCAGCTCCACCTCGGAAACCGACACCACGTCCATCACCGGCCGTGCCTCGGCAGCCGGGCGGACGTCCTGATACGGCTGGCCGTCGTTGTCCGGGAAGACGGTGCGCAGGGCCTCGTGCCTCGCCACGACATCGTGCAGCGCGGCCCGCAGAGCATCGACGTCCAGGGCACCGGACAGACGCAGCACCACAGGCACGTTGTACGTCGCGCTGGGTCCCTCAAGGCGATACAGGAACCACAACCGACGCTGCGCGAACGACAACGGCACCATAGTCTCTTTGCGTTCCCCTCATGTCATGCATGTCATGGCAGCGGCTCTGGAGCCGGTCTGTCCCGCGCGACGTGGATCCGGATCCGGATCCGGAGAAGTTCAGGTCACCCGGACATCGCCACCAGGACACGGCGCGGCCCGGTGTACGGACGGCGGCCGTGTGCCACGGCCACGTTGTCGATCAGCAGCAGATTGCCGTCGTACCAGTCCACGTCCACGGCCGCAGCCAGACCGTTGTCACGTACGTGCGCCACGTACTCATCGGGAATGGGCGTGCCGTCGGCGAACGTCACTGACTGCGGCAGCTCGTCCTCCGGCATCAGTTCGGAGAGCATCGTCGCGGTGTCGGCGTCCAGACCGGCGAGGTGCCACTGGTCGAACTGGTTGAACCAGACCTCGCTGCCGGTGACCGGATGCCGCACGGTGGCCGGGCGCAGCTGCGTGATGCGGATGCCGTCGTCCGCCTTCCACTCCCAGGTGACATCGGCGTCCGCGAGGTGCGCCTCCACCGCGTCCTTGTCGGAGGTTTCAAAGGTGTCCAGCCAGCTTCTGCCGAAGCCGGCCCCGCCGTGCAGGTTCTGCGTGTACCGGATGCCCTTGCTGAAGGCGGCCCTGACGTCCTCGTCGAGGGAGTTCAGCCACACCGTGCCGTCGACCACCGGCGTCGCGCCCCCGGTGACCGGCTGACGCTCGCAATAGAAGGCGAGCCGGGACGGCCACCGGCTGGCGTAGGAGAGCTCGTTGTGCATCGAGATGGTGAACTCGGCCGGATACTCGGTCGAGGTGTACACGTTGCTGCCCACCTTGGTACGGGGCGAGTTGCCGTGCACATAGGCGAGGCGGTTCGGCAGGAGATGGTCGAGCGCCGAGCCGACCTGCTCCTGAGTCGTGCCGAAGCCGCGGAAGACGAGGGCCTTCTTCGCGAGGAGCAGTTCGGCCGTCTTCGCCGTGTCGCTGATCGCCGTCAGCAGCCCCTCATGGTTCGGCGCCACCCCGGCGGTGTCCGGCGTCACCACATGGGGCGTCCACTCGTTCGACTCGCTCACGCCACGTCTCCTCTGTTCCTTATGACTCATGACTCTCGGCGCCATGTCCGGGTGTCCGGGTGTTCGCCGCCACCCAGACCCTGCTCATGTGGTCCCGCGCGACCGCGGCCGCAGCTTGGGCCTGGACCTCCCCGGACTTTTGAGGCTCTCGGCCAACTCCGCCACCGTCGGCTTGGTGAAGACCGTCCGCAGGTCGACCTCTGCGCCGAGGGCGGAACGGATGCGGCCGATGAGGCGTGTGGCGAGCAGTGAGTGACCGCCGAGAGCGAAGAAGTCGTCGTCGATGCCGACCGACTCCAGGCCGAGAATCTCGGCGAAGAGACCGGTGAGCGCCTCCTCGCGGCTGTTGCGCGGAGCTCGGGTGGGGGTGGTGGTGGGGGTGTAGTCGGGTGCCGGGAGTGCTTTGCGGTCCAGTTTCCCGTTGGGTGTCAGTGGCAGTGTGTCCAGGGTGACGACGGCCGCGGGCACCATGTGATCGGGCAGGGTGAGCCGCAGCCGGTCCGAGACACTG
>NZ_JAVRHI010000556.1:0-7125 GCF_034105845.1 Streptomyces sp. CRN 30
CTGGTGCACCTGCCGCTCGGCGACGAGCGGGGTCTCGACCCCGAGGTCGCCGCCCGGCTCGACGCCGCGGAGCGTGCGGTGCTGCGTGCCGTGCCCGCCGTGATCGCGACCAGCGACTGGGCGGTACGGCGCCTCGTGTCCCACCACGGGCTGGCCCCCGAGCGGGTGCACGTGGCCGCTCCCGGCGCCGACATCGCGCCCCTCGCCTCCGGCACCGACGGGGTCTCCCGGCTGCTGTGCGTGGCCGCGGTGACCCCGCGCAAGGGGCAGCACCGGCTGGTGGAGGCGCTGGCCGGCGTCACCGAACTGCCCTGGAGCTGCGTCCTGGTGGGCGGGCTCGAACAGGAGCCCGAGTACGTCGCCCACCTCCGTGCGCTGATCGCGCGGCACGGGCTGGAGGACCGGGTGCACCTGGCGGGGGCGCAGGCCGGCGCCGCGCTCGACGCCAGCTACGCCGCCGCCGACCTGATGGTCCTCACCTCGTACGCGGAGACGTACGGCATGGCCGTCACCGAGGCACTCGCCCGCGGCATCCCGGTCCTCGCCACCGACGTCGGCGGGCTGCCCGAGGCCGTCGGGCGCGCACCGGACGGCGGGGTGCCCGGCATCCTCGTACCGCCGGAGGACCCCGCGGCGATCGCGGCGGAGCTGCGCGGCTGGTTCGGCGAGGTCGACGTACGGCGCCGGCTCAAGGCCGCGGCCCGCGGCCGCCGGGCGGCGCTCGACGGGTGGGCGACCACGGCCCGCAGCCTCGCCGGTGTGCTGGGACGGCTGCGCCACGAACCACGGAAGGCGGCTTGAGGGTGACCACGACCACGTCTTCCACCACCACCGCTGCTACGACCACGGGAGGCGCGTCCGACGTGCACCAGTACGCCCCCCAATGGCTGGAGCTGCGCGAGGGCGCCGACGCCGACGCCCGGGCCGACTCTCTCCTCGATCCGCTGCGCGCCCGGCTCGCGCACGCGTCCGGCGGGGCGGCGGAGCTGGTCGTCCACGACCTCGGCTGCGGTACGGGCTCGATGGGCCGCTGGCTCGCGCCCCGCCTGGAGGGCGCCCAGCGCTGGGTGCTGCACGACCACGACCCAGGACTGCTGCGGCTGGCGGCCGACCGCGCGCCGCGTGCCGCGGCCGACGGGAGTCCCGTCACCGTCACCGCGCGGCGCGGTGAAATCGGGCGCCTGACCGGCGCCGATCTGGTGGACGCGGCGCTCGTCACCGCCTCCGCGCTGCTGGACGTGCTCACCGTTGAGGAGGTCGACGCGCTCGCCGCGGCCTGCACGGACGCCGGCTGTCCGGTCCTGCTCACGCTGTCCGTCGCCGGGCGGGTGGAGTTGACCCCGGAGCACCCCCTGGACGCCGAGCTCGGCGACGCCTTCAACGCGCACCAGCGGCGGGGCGGACTGCTGGGCCCCGAAGCGGTCGACGCGGCCTGCGACGCCTTCTCCCGGCGGGGGGCGACCGTCCGGGTGCAGCCGAGTCCCTGGCGGCTCGGGCCCCGGGAGGCGGAGCTGACGGAGGAGTGGCTGTGCGGCTGGGTCGGCGCGGCGTGCGAGCAGCGCCCTGACCTCGTGGACCGTGCGGACGCGTACCTGGTGGAGCGGCTGCGGGCGTGCCGCGCCGGTGAGCTGCGGGCGGTCGTCCACCACTGCGACGTCCTCGTGCTGCCCGGGCCGCCGGCGACGGGCACGGTCTCGTGAACGCGCCGGTGGGGGAGAGGGCCGGGTACACCACGCCCTCGGACGCGAGCCTCTCGGACGCGAGCCTCTCGCACGCAGCCGTGAGCCCCTCGGACACGGACACGGACATGGACGCGGACCCGAGCCCGCGCACGTTCGCTCGTGCCGTCCGCCCCCACCTCGGCACCTTGGTCGGCACCGCCATCATGGGGGTGCTGCTGTGGCGGCTCGGCACGGGTGTCTTCCTCGACGGGCTGCGGCGGATCGACGCCGTGTCCCTGGTGGCGGCGGTCGGCATCGGTGCCGTCACCACGGTGTGCAGCGCGTGGCGCTGGCGCGTCGTGGCGCGCGGACTGGGCATCCGGCTGCCGCTGGGCCCGGCCGTCGCGGACTACTACCGGGCCCTCTTCCTCAACGCGGCCCTGCCCGGTGGCATCCTCGGCGACGTGCACCGCGCGGTGCGGCACGGGCGGGACGCCGGGGACATGGGGCGCGGCGTACGGGCCGTCGTCCTGGAGCGGGCCGCGGGCCAGGTCGTCCTCGCCGTGGTCGGCGTGACGGTCCTGCTGACGCTGCCGTCCCCGGTGCTGGCCCAGACGCGGTACGGGACCGCGGTGCTCGGGCTCGGCGCGCTGGGCGGGCTCGCGATCGTGGCGGCGGTTCGGATGGGGCGGACGCCACGTCCCGTACGCCGGGGCCGTGCGCTGCGGGCCCTGCTCGCCGAGGCGCGCGCGGCGCTGTTCTCCCGCGCGAGTCGGCCGGGCGTCCTGCTGTCGTCCCTCCTGGTCCTGGCCGGGCACGTCGTGATGTTCCTGCTGGCCGCCCGGGTCGCCGGGTCGGCGGCCTCCGCCTCCGAGTTGGTGCCCCTCGCCCTGCTGGCCCTGCTCGCGATGAGCGTGCCGCTGAACGTGGGCGGCTGGGGTCCCCGGGAGGGCGTCACCGCCTGGTCGTTCGGCGCGGCGGGGCTCGGCGCCTCCCAGGGGCTGACCGTGGCGGTGGTGTACGGGGTGCTCAGCCTCGTGGCCGCGCTGCCCGGCATCGGTGTCCTCGTCGCGCGCCGGTACGCCGCCCCGCGGGCGCGCCCGCGGGGTCAGGACGGCGGCGTGACTCCCCCCGCGTCCGGGGCCGTAGAGGTGACCACCGAGAAGTACGCGCCGAACGCCTCCACCAGCCCCGCCAGCAGTTCCTTCCCCTTCCCGGCGGTGGCGAGCGAGGGACGGCCGATGACACCGGACCCGGTGTAGGCCGACATACCGAGGGAGAGGAGATGACGTCGGTCGTCGGCGAGGAGGTCGGTGGTCTCGTGACCGGGCCGGACCAGTTCGGGGTGGCAATGCAGCAGGATAGAAGTCTCCATCTCCCCCGCGTGCATGTCGCTGAGCAGCGAGGTCTCCACGCCCGCCCGCTCCCGGGCGGCGTCCCAGTCCTCGGCCGCCGGGAAGAGGGCCGTGCGGTGTCCCTCGGCGGTGGCTTCCTGCACCACGTTCCCGAGCACGTAGTTCCCGCCGTGTCCGTTGACCACCACCAGCGCCTCGACCCCGGACCGGCGCAGCGAGGCCGCCATGTCCCGGACGACGGCGTACAGGGTCGTGGCGGAGACGCTGACCGTACCGGGCCAGGCCGCGTGCTCGTGCGAGCACGAGACGGTCACCGGCGGCAGCAGGTGCACCGGGTACGCGGCGGCCACCTCCCGCGCTATGGCGCAGGCGACGAGCGTGTCGGTGGCGAGCGGCAGGTACGGGCCGTGCTGTTCGTAGCTGCCGACGGGCAACACGGCGACCTGCACGTCCGCGCCCGCCGCCCGCACCCGTACGTCCTCGGAGGTGTCCAGCGGCAGGACCGGGGCCCCTGTCACCGGCTGCCCCGCCGGCGCCCGTCCCGGGACGTGACCCGCCTGCGATCCCGAACTGCTCATGTGTTCCCGGCCTTTCGCGCTCACGCTCACCAAGATAGGAACCAGATCATGACAGACACTGTTGACGTACTCGGCGCGCAGGCGCAGTCCTCCGGCGCCGTACGCGTGGTCAGCGCGCCCCTGCCCACCGTCTACGGAGCCTTCGAGGCCGTCGGTTACCTGGACCGGGACCGCGGCGAGGAACAGGTGGCGCTCGTGTACGGCGACATCGGTGCCGCCTCGGGGGAGGACATACTCACCCGGCTGCACTCGGAGTGCCTGACCGGGGACGCCTTCGGCTCCCAGCACTGCGAGTGCGGCGACCAGCTCGACGGCGCGCTCCGGGCGATCGTGGCCGAGGGCCGCGGCGTCCTGGTCTACCTGCGCGGGCACGAGGGCCGCGGCATCGGTCTGCTCGCCAAGCTGCGGGCGATGAAGCTCCAGGCGGAGGGCCTCGACACGGTGGAGGCCAACCTCGCGCTCGGCCTGCCGGTGGACGCCCGCGACTACCGCGTCGCGGCGGAGATGCTGCACGACCTGGGCGTCCGCTCGGTGCGGCTGATGTCCAACAACCCGCGCAAGCGCGAGGCGCTGCTGCGGCACGGCGTCCGGGTCTCCGAGCAGGTGCCCCTGCTGATCCCGCCGTGCGAGGACAACATCACCTACCTGCGCACCAAGCGGGAGCGCCTCGACCACCACCTGCCCCACCTGGACGCGGTGGTCAACTCCTCCTGAGGAGTCCCGTTCCCGCTGCCCGGGGGTACCGGTCCCCGCCCCGCTCAGTCCACCACCGCCTCGTGCACCAGCCGCCGCAGCTCGGGGAAGAAGGCGTTGGAGGACGCCGGCCGGACCTGGGTCATGAACTGGACCGTCAGGTCCCGTCGCGGGTCGACCCAGAAGGTGGTGGTGGCGACGCCGCTCCAGCCGAACGTGCCCAGGGCGGAGGGCGTCTCGGTCACCTCGGGGTCGACGACGACGGAGACGCCGAGTCCGAAGCCGACGCCCGCGTTGCCGGGGACGCGGTGGGCCGGGCTGCCGCAGGTGCGCAGATCGGCGTCGCCCGGCAGGTGGTTGGCGGTCATCGCGGTGACGGACTCGGCGGAGAGCAGGCGGGTGCCGTCGAGTTCGCCGCGGCGGCGCAGGAACTCCATGAAGCGGTGGTAGTCATGTGCCGTGGCCACCAGGCCGCCGCTGCCGGACAGCAGCCGCGGGCGGCCGTGCAGCGGCAGGCCGGGGATCGGGGTGATGCCGCCGTCGTCGGTCTCCCCGTACAACTCGGCCAGCCGGCCCGCCTGTTCGTCCGTGACCTCGAAACCCGTGTCCGTCATGCCCAGCGGCCGGAGGACCCGCTCCGCGAGGAACGCGTCGAGGTCCTGCCCCGAGGCGACCTCGACGACCCGCCCCAGGACGTTGGACGCCACCGAGTAGTTCCACCGCGTACCCGGTTCGAACTGGAGCGGCAGGCGCGCGTACGCCGCGCACGTCGCCGCCAGGTCCGTGCCCGGCAGGACCGAGCTGTCCAGACCGGCCTCGCGGTAGAGCGCGTCCACCGGGTGGGAGTGGTAGAAGCCGAAGGTCAGTCCCGAGGTGTGGGTCATCAGGTGGCGGACCAGGACCGGCTGCTCGACGGGCCGGGTACGGACGTCGTCACCGGTACCCGACTCGTACACCCGCATTTCCGCGAAGGCGGGGAGGTACCGCGACACCGGGTCCGTCAGGGCGAGCCGCCCCTCCTCCACCAGCATCAGCGCGGCCACCGACGTGACGGGCTTCGTCATCGAGTAGATCCGCCACACGGTGTCGTCGCCGACCCCGAGCCCGGCCTCGCGGTCGCGGTGGCCGTACGTCGTGAGGTGGGCGACGCGGCCGTGCCGGGCCACCGCGACCAGGTAGCCGGGCAGGCGGCCCTCGTCGACCAGATGCGCGAAGTGCCGGTCCAGCCGGGCCAGGGCCTCCGGATCGAGACCGGCCTCGTCCGGTTCGATCTCCTGTCGCAGTCGTGCCATGGGTTCTCCCGGTGTGGAGCCGTTCCGCCCCTTGCTCAAGTACGTCCCTCCCCTGTGGGATCCCCCGCGGAACGCGCCCCAGTCCCGGGCGGACCGTCCGCTTCCGGCGACCGGACGCAGAAGGGACCGCCGGGCGCCGCCGCGCACGCCAGTACCGTCAGCGCGGAGCCCGGCCCGGTCCGCCCGATCCCCCTGGCCCTCCCGGCCCGCCTGACAGGGCGACCACGGTCATGGCCCCAGTGCCGGGCCGAACCCCGCGGAGGGGGAACGCCCCGCCGGGCAAGGTCGTTGAGCGGGCATGACCGAGAACGCACTGCTGGCGCTGCTGACCGAGTACGACGGGGGAGTGCTGACCACGATCAAGGCCGACGGCCGGCCGCAGCTCTCGAACGTCACCCACGCGTACGACACGGACGAGCGCGTCCTGCGCGTCTCCGTCACGGACACCCGGGCCAAGACCCGCAACGTGCGCCGGGACCCGCGGGTGTCGTACCACGTGACCAGCGCCGACCGGTGGGCCTACACCGTCGCCGAGGGCACCGCCGAACTGACGCCGGTGGCCGGCCATCCGTACGACGCGACCGTCGAGGAACTGGTCCGGCTCTACCGCGACGTCCAGGGGGAGCACCCCGACTGGGACGACTTCCGCGCGGCGATGGTCCGGGACCGGCGGCTCGTGCTGCGGATCCGGGTGGAGCGCGCGTACGGGGTTCCGCGGCGCTGAGTGACCGCGGCGCGCGTCCCAGGGCGCCGTCCGTGCGGGCCTCGGGCGCGTGGAGCACGGCCACCATGTCGGCGTCCACCCCGGGCGTCCGCCGCGCCGAGTCGGCACGCTGACCGAAATCCAGGCTGCCGCCCCACCCCGAACCTCACGAGACTGGCAACCCGCGCGCACCCCGGACGATCAGTCCCGGGCACCTCGATCGCGAAGGCGGGACCTCATGCCCAACGGAGCGCACGTCCTCCTCGAAAGCCTCGTGGACGCCGGCGTCGACACGTGCTTCGCCAACCCCGGCACCTCGGAACTGCACTTCGTGGCGGCCCTGGAGGACGTACCACGGATGCGTGCCGTCCTGTGCCTCTTCGAGGGCGTGGCCACGGGCGCGGCCGACGGCTACGGACGCATGGCGGACCGGCCGGCCTGCACCCTGCTGCACCTCGGCCCGGGGCTCGCGAACGGCCTGGCCAACCTGCACAACGCCCGCCGCGCCGGCACCCCCGTCGTCAGCCTCGTCGGCGACCACGCCCTGTACCACAAGCGCCTCGACGCGCCGCTGGAGTCCGACATCACCGCGCTGACCCGCACGGTGTCCGTGTGGACCCGGCGCGTGTATTCCGCCACCGGCCTGGCCGCGGACGTCTCGGACGCCGTGAGCGCCGCGTACGGGCCGCCGGGCGGGGTGGCGAGCCTGGTGGTGCCCGCCGACGTGTCCTGGTCCGAGGCGGTGAAGGGCGAGGTGGCGGTGGCGGCGCCCCGGCAGGGGGCCGTCTCCGACGACGCCGTGCGCGCGGCCGGGGAGGCGCTGCGCTCCGGCGGCCCCGCCGC